>JANONZ010000261.1:0-2181 GCA_031421095.1 Thermomicrobiales bacterium | reverse complement strand
GATCCAGCGGTCCCGGAACGTGGTCCGGGCCGCCTCGGAGATGTCGCAGCCGGCCACGAGCTCGAGGTCCGGGATCGCGGCGACGGCCGAGGCATGGCTGTACGGGATGGACGTCCCGAGGGTCGGGTCGGAGGCGGCTGCAGCGAGGTCCGCGGCGATCCAGCTCAGCCCGACGAGAGCGATCCGGCGGGTCATCGGCGGAGACGGGAAGACATCCCGCCGCGGGCCCCGAGTGGGTGCATCCGTGTCGTCACGGTCGAGCTCCTGACACCAAGATCCTCCAGCTGCAGTTGATCGGGCATGGTCGTTGCACGGAACGGCAAACGTCATTGACCCAGTTGGCGCACATGTTTAGTATGACAGCCAATCAACAGTGTGACTTCACGTCCATGATGGCAGGGTGAGGTCGAGCACCGCCACTGCGTGAGGGAGGCATCGCTGTGATCGAAGACCGGCAGGCCGGTATGGACCCAGCACCTGGACCGGGCGACGAGCGCCTGACAGACTCCGGGAGTATCGGCGAGGGGATCCGCCGCGAGCGGCGGCGCCGCGGTCAGACGCTCGCCCAGATGGCCACCCAGGTCAACCTGACCGTCAGCGCCCTGAGCCAGATCGAGCGCGGCGCATCCGACCCGTCGATCAGCTCGTTACGACGCATCGCCCAGGCGTTCAACGTGCCGATGTTCCAGTTCCTCGTCGGGACTGTCCAGCGTGAGATCGTCGTGCGCAGCGACCGACGGACGAAGCTCAACTTCCCCGACCGGGAGCTGGAGTACGAGCTCGTGTCGGCGGACACCTCCGGGGAGTTCGAGGTGCTGGCCCTCGCGATCAAGCCGGGCGGAGTCACCAGCGCCGAGGCGACCAGCCATGCAAGCGAAGAATGCACCATTGTGCTCAAAGGCGAGGTCGTCGTGGAGGTGGCCGGCCAGACGTACACTCTGGGGCCCGGCGATAGCATCAAGATCCACCGTGAACTGCCCCACAGGATCATGAATCAGAGCAGTGCCGGGGCGGAACTCCTGGTCATCATCAGCCCGCCCACCTTCTAGGCGGCATCACCGGACCCTGATTTCACGGACCGGGACGATGGCGCTACGAGCGTCACAGCGTGGCTGTACTATTCGCTCATGAGCACAGTCACACTACAGCCAAGCGGCTCGTGACCGCGACCGCTGAGCGCGCTGACGCACACGACGTTCTGGGCGTCCCGTGGACGGCCCTCGACACGCCGGCCCTGATCGTGGACCTCGACCGCCTCGACGCCAACATCGCCGCGATGGCGGACCATGCGCGACGCGGGGGCGTCGCCCTCCGACCGCATTTCAAGACGCACAAGTCGGCCGCGATCGCGCGGCGTCAGATGGCGGCCGGCGCGGTCGGGATGACCGTCGCAAAGCTCGACGAGGCGGAGGCCCTCATCGAGGCCGGGATCGACAGCCCGATCCTGCTGGCCTTCCAGATCGTCGCGGCCCCGAAGCTGGACCGCGCACTCCGGCTGGCCGCCCGAGTCCGGCTGACCCTGGCGATCGACAGCGCCGAGGGAGCGACGCGACTGGCCCGCGCGGCGTCGGCGGTCGGCGTGGCACTGGACGTCTGGATCGAGATCGACAGCGGTCTCGCGCGATGTGGCGTGGTCCCTGCCGACGCGCCCGGCCTGGCCCGTGTGGTGGCCGGCCTCGACGGGCTGCGACTGACCGGAATGTTCACCCACGGCGGGCAGTCGTACGGCGCATCAGATGCGACCGGGGTGGCCGCCATCGCCGAAGTCGAGGCGCGTGCGGTCGTCGATTCCGCCCGGGCGACCCGGGCCATCGGGATCCCGATCGAGACGGTCAGCGCCGGGTCCACGCCGACCGCCCGTTTCCTCGACGGCGCGTCCGGCCTGACCGAGATCCGACCCGGCACGTATGCGCTCTTTGACGCCCTCCAGGTCGCCCTCGGAACGACGACGAGGGAGCACTGCGCACTGTCGATCTCGACGACCGTCGTCAGCCGGCCCGCGCCGGACCGGGCCGTGGTGGATGCCGGATCCAAGACACTGGGCCTGGACAGGGGCGCCCATGGCAGCACGCTGCTCGCCGGCTACGGCGACTTGATCGACGTCGACGGCGCCCTCATCCGCCTGTCCGAGGAGCACGGGATGCTGGCCATACCGCCCGACTCATCGCTGGCCATCGGCGA
>JANONZ010000260.1:0-2615 GCA_031421095.1 Thermomicrobiales bacterium | reverse complement strand
CGGCCCGGTCTTCTTCCCGCTGCGGGTCATCGCCACGGTTTACGCAGACGTCTTCCGGGCCATCCCCGGTGTCCTTGTCATCTTCGTGCTCGGCTTCGGGATCCCGGCGCTCGGCATCGTGGACCCGAAGACCAGCCCGCTCGTCTTCGGCATCGTTGCGTTGACACTCGTCTATTCGGCCTACGTCTCCGAGGTCTACCGCGCCGGCATCGACTCGGTCCATCCAAGCCAGGGGATGGCCGCGCGCTCGCTTGGCCTCTCGCACTTCCAGACGCTCCGCCACGTGATCGTCCCGCAGGCGGTGCGGCGGGTCATCCCGCCGCTGCTGAACGACTTCATCGGGCTCCAGAAGGACACCGTCCTTGTTTCCTACATCGGGGTGGTCGAGATCTTCCGCAACGCCCAGATCATCCAGGCGGCGAACTTCAACTTCACGCCGTACCTGGGCGTGGCGCTGGTGTTCATCGTCGTGACCATCCCGCTCGCCCGATTCACGGACTGGCTCATCGCTCACGACAAGGGGCTGCGCGACATGCGTGGTCCACGCACCGGTCTGGGGATGACCGGCGGCGTCCCGTGAGTGCTTCGCCGGTCGAGGCCCTGCGTATCGAAGGCCTGCACAAGTCGTTCGGAGCGCTCCAGGTACTGCGCGGTATCGATCTGACCGTCGATGAGCACGAGGTCGTCTGCCTCATCGGCGCGTCCGGCTCGGGCAAGTCCACGCTCCTGCGCTGCATCAACCTGCTCGAGCCGATCGACGCCGGGCGGATCGTGGTCGTCGGCGAGGAGATCACCGCGGAGGGCGTCGCGGTCGACCGCATCCGCCGACGGATCGGGATCGTCTTCCAGGCGTTCAACCTGTTCCCGCACATGTCCGTGCTCGACAACGTGACGCTCGCACCCCGCCGCGTGCTCAAGGTGGCGCGCGCGACCGCCGAGGCCGATGCCACCGAATTGCTGGCGCGCTTCGGCCTGGCCGACAAGCGTGACGAGGTGCCGGATCGGTTGTCAGGTGGCCAGCAGCAGCGCGTGGCGATCGTGCGGGCGCTGGCCATGAAGCCCGACATCCTGCTGCTCGACGAGGTGACCAGCGCGCTCGATCCGGAGCTCGTGGCCGAAGTCCTGAACGTCATCCGCGAACTCGCGGCCAGCGGCATGACGATGGTCATCGCCACTCACGAGATGGGGTTCGCTCGCGACATCGCGGACCGGATCTGTTTTCTCGACGCCGGGACGATCTGCGAGCAGGGTCCCCCCGGCATCATGCTGACCGAACCACGCGAGCCGCGGACGCGCCAGTTCCTCCAGCGCATCATCGAGGCCGGTCGGATCTAGCTCAGCGCCGGTGGGCCGGACCGCGGGCAGCGTCGACGAAGACGGCGAACAGGCGCTCGAACGCGGCAGGTGTCGACTCCGTCCGCTCCGGGTGGCATTGGACGGCGACGATGAATCGGCCGTCGGCCGCCTCGAGTCCTTCGACGAGATCCCCGACCGGGCTGCTCGCCCACGCATTGGCGACGAGACCCGGCGCAAGGTCGGCGGCTCGCACTGCCTGGTGGTGATAGGTGTTGACGGGCACGACCCCGCCGCGCGAGTTGGTCGGGAAGAGGATCCTCGCCAGGCGGGTACCGGGTGCCAGCCGCAGCGGGTGGGTCTTCGCCGGACCCGTGCCCCAGGAGGGTCCCGCGTGACCGTCGACATGCTGGAGGAGCGTCCCGCCGGAAAGCACGTTGATGGCCTGGAAGCCGCGGCAGATCCCCAGGACCGGAACGCTGCGCGCCTGGGACGTGGCCCAGGCCTCGGCCTCCAGCGCGTCCCGATCGGGTTCGACGGCGGTGGCGCCCTGCGGCGGCCGGCCGTAGCGCAACGGATCCAGGTCTGCGCCGCCGCTCAGCAGCAGGCCGTCCATGGTGGCGAAGGCCCCCTCCCGCTCCTCCCGTGTGGAGGTCGCATCAAGCACGACCGGCTGACCGCCCTGGCGGACAACGGCCGCGGCGTACAGCGCGTTCTTGCGCTCGGCGACGTCTGGCTCCTCCTGTCGGGCGGCGACCGCGACGGTCACGACGATCCGTGGAGGGCGGGCTGTCGGTCGACTCATCGGCCCACGATAGCGCTGCCGCTGCGCGTGGTCATGCGCCGGTCATGGCGCGGTCGGTCCGGCGCTGGCGCCCGGCGGCGGGGGCGGCAGATCCTCCGGATCCACCTCCTTGCCCGGGATGAGCAGCAGGGTCCAGCCGATCGCCACGCGGTCCGGCTTGTAGGCCGCACCGTCCGGATCGAGTGATGGATAGATGGCCCGATTCCAGTAGGCGATGCTGCGGCCGGACGTTCCGAACCGGCGGGCGATCTTCGTCAACGAGTCGCCGGCCACGACCAGGTAGGCAAGGAAGGTCGGCTGTGGTCTGGGGGTCGGTCGGACGAACGATGGCGATGGCGTGGGTCCGGCCGGGGTCGGCGGGGGGGCGAGCGGCGCGTCGGGCGGGGCCGTGGCGCCCGGCGGAGAGGCGCGGCGGTTGGCCGGTTCCGGCACGCACGCTGTCACGAGCAGGGCGACGGCCAGGATAGCGATCAGTGCGCGCATGGGTGCCACATGCATGGTGACGCATCGATGGCGG
>JANONZ010000259.1:0-2055 GCA_031421095.1 Thermomicrobiales bacterium | reverse complement strand
CTCAACTTCCTGAGCCAGCGACTCGGCCTCCCGGCCACCCGCTTGCTCGATGCGGACGAACCGCGCTGGACCCGCGTCGACGCCGACCTGCGACTGGCCAGCGGTGACTGGCAGACCGCCGCCGACGCCTACGCCGACATGTTGGAGGACGAAGATCACGCGGTGCCGCGAGCGACCCTCCAACGGGGCCTGGCCGAAGCGCTGTGTCGGCTCGAGCGGCCGGCCGAAGGACTGCCCCATGCAGCCGAGGCCGCCGCCGTCTTCGAGGCAGCCGGTCTCATGAGCGAGGCGGCAGAGGCCCGCTACTGGCAGGCGAGCAGCGTCTACCAGCTCGAGAACGAGGAGGAAGCACGATCGCTGCTTCGCCAACTGATCGACGACGTTCGCGCCGGGCTCTCGGTCGACCCGGATTTCCACGTCCGACTGCTCATCGCGCTGGCCACCGTCGACTCTAGAGCCGGGGAGCACGCCCGGGCGCTGACCTACCTCGACGAGGCTCGCTCGCTGGTCGACGGCCTCGACGATCGTCGCCGCGCGCTCTTCCTGATGTCGCTCGCGAAGAGCTATCGGGCGACCGGTGACCACGAGGCGGCCATCGCCACTGCCAACCAGGCGCTGGCACGGTTCAGATCCAACGAGGCCGGGCGCGAGGTTTGCCAACTGGAGAACGAACTGGCGCTGGTCCACCTCGCATTGGGCTCCGTGGGCCGGGCGCGCGAGCACGTGATGCTCGCGATCGGCCTCCTCGACGCGATCGGTGACGACCGGCTCCGGGCGCATGTGATCGAGACCCAGGCCCAGATCGAACTCGTCGGTGGGTCACCGGAGATCGCCCTCGAGCGCGCCCGCGAGGCGCAGACCATGGCTGACGCGGTCGGCAACCACAAGGCCGCCATCAGCGCCGGCCTGACCCTCGCCCGGGCCTTGCGACGGCTGGGCTTGACCGCCGAGGCGGTCTCTGCGCTGCAAGCCGCAGCGGAGACGGCGCGGACCTACGAGCGCGTGGCGCAGTTGCGTGACGTCCTGAGCGAGTGGGCAGACCTGCTCGCGGAGACCGGCGATCACGCCCGTGCCTACGAACTGTCCCGCGAGGCGCTCCGACTCGGCCATTGACTCGGGCGCAGGACGAGCGGCGCGATGATCGTTGAGTCCGTTCTGCGACGGGCTGATCGTTGGCCGGGGCCGACCTCGCCGTCGGGGGCCGGGGCCCATCGCCACGATGGCTTCAGTCGCGACGGGCCTGCAGAGCCGCCCAGATCAGTGGGACCTGAAGTGGCAGGCGTGCCCAGGCGGCCACGACGAGGAGCGGTGGCGCGGTCGGATCTGCGGCGGTATCGAGTGCGAAGGCGAGATTGCCGGGGAAGATGGCGACCAGGAGCAGGGCACTGGCCGGTCCGGCCCAATTGACTCGCGCGAGCAGCCCGGCCGCGCAGATGAGCTCGGCAACACCACTCACCAGGATGACCGCGTCGCGAGCGGGCATCCCGGCAGGGACCAGCGAGATGAACGACTCCGGCCGCACGAGATGGAGCGTGCCACTCCCCACAAAGAGCGCCGCGACGAATGAGGGAGCCCAGCGGCGAAGCAGGCTCGGGGAGCTGCCGTGCATGCCCGCGACTCTAGCGCATGGGTCTCCGATCCGAGGCGATACCGGCGCCCGCATCACGCGTCGGCGGCCGCTTTCCCACAACCGCATCCACGGACTGTGCGGTCCGATTCCAGTCGCCGGGGCCTCGCTGGACGCGTCATGACGGCAGATCCACGCTCAGCTTCCGGCCAACACTCACGCTGCGAGACCGGATCCCAAGCTGCGACGCCATCTCCGATGCTTACCAGTCGGGAGATGCGATTTTGGGAGGATCGGGAACCCTGGGCGGGGCGGCGGGCGGCGCCGCCGGGCGCGGCGCTGGCTGGGGCGCGAGCGACACCCCGCGCTAGGAGCGCCCGGCCGTGACGGCTGCGTGCACCTCGTCCGAGAAGGGGGGCCAGACCTGGAGCGCCCACGGGCCGAAGTCCCGATCGGTCAAGACGACGAGCGCGACGTCCGCGTCCGGG
>JANONZ010000258.1:0-1632 GCA_031421095.1 Thermomicrobiales bacterium | reverse complement strand
CCGGCGGCTAATAGTCGCGGGGCGTGGTTTTGGGTGGATCGGCCGGCTGGCCGCCTGGCCGCCGGTGCCCCGGTCGCGCCGATCCGGCGATCTCTGCTATGCTCCCGGCCACATCGTGCTCGATGGGCGCCCCGGTCGGCGCCCCGGTCGACTTCGTTCGATCTCCGATCCCGAACCATCCAAGCGCCCTGACCGGGCCCCGCCAAGTGCGGGAGGGCCACGTCAGGAGCTTTCCTTCATGTCCTTCGATTCCCTTGGGCTTACGCCCGAGCTTCTCCGTGCCGTCGCCAACGAGGGCTACACGGAACCCACACCAGTCCAGCGTGAGGCGATCCCGCTCGTCCTCGCCGGCCGCGATGTCCTCGCTGGTGCCCAGACGGGCACGGGCAAGACGGCAGCCTTCGTGCTGCCGATGCTCCAGATCCTTCATGGCCGTCGGCCCGTCGGCGCCCCTGACGCTGCGCCCGACTGCCGCGACGCGACTCGTCTGCCGATCCGCGCACTCATCCTCACCCCGACCCGCGAGCTTGCGCTCCAGGTAGAGGAGAGCGTGCGGACCTATGGCGCGGCCCGTCCGATCCGGTCCACCACGGTCTATGGCGGCGTCGGGTTCGACCCCCAGGTCCGTGCGCTGCGCGCTGGGCCGGAGATCGTGGTCGCAACGCCCGGACGCCTGCTCGACCATCTCAGCCAGCGAACGATCGATCTGTCCCGAGTGGAGATCCTCATCCTGGACGAGGCGGATCGCATGCTGGACATGGGCTTCATCCGCGACATCCGCAAGATCCTCGCGGTCCTGCCACCGAAGCGCCAGAATCTGCTCTTCTCGGCGACGTTCTCGGACGAGATCCGGGATCTGGCCGGTGCGTTCCTGGATCGGCCAGCCTATGTCCAGGTCACGCCTCGCAACACGGCCACGGAACTCGTCACGCAGGTCGTGCATCCAGTCGACCGTGAGCGCAAGCGTGAGCTGCTCAGCCACCTCATCAAGACCGGTCGGATCGATCAGGCGCTGGTCTTCACGCGGACAAAGCACGGCGCCAACCGGTTGGCCACGCAGCTGGACCATGACGGGATCCTGGCGACCGCGATCCACGGCAACAAGAGTCAGCCCCAGCGTGTCCGCGCCCTGGCCGATTTCAAGGCGGGCCGCTTCGCCGTCCTTGTGGCGACCGAGGTGGCCGCTCGCGGGCTCGATATCGACGCGCTGCCGCACGTGGTCAACTTCGAACTGCCGATGGTTCCCGAGGACTACGTCCATCGCATCGGGCGCACCGGCCGAGCCGGCGTCGACGGTGATGCCGTCTCCCTCGTGTGCGTGGATGAGCTGAAGCTCCTGCGCGATATCGAGCGCGTCCTTGGTCACACCATCCCCAGCGAAGCGATCGAGGGCTTCGCGCCGGACCCCCGCATCCGTCCGGAGCCAATCCTTCGCGGTGGCTTGGGCGGGGCACGACCGGGCGGCGCGCCTCGGACCGGTGGGCCTCGGATGGGCGCATCGCGCCATGCCGCCGCACCGCGCGGCGGCGCCGGATCGAGCCAGCCGGGAATCTCGCGGCACACCCCGGATGGGCGACCACTCAGCGGACCTGCGCCGCGTCCGGCGGCCGGCGGCGTAGGGTCCCGTACGTC
>JANONZ010000257.1:0-2847 GCA_031421095.1 Thermomicrobiales bacterium | reverse complement strand
GTTGCGCGAGAAGATCGGGGTCATGTTCGGCAACCCGGAGACCACCCCGGGTGGACGAGCCCTCAAGTTCTACGCCTCCGTCCGGCTGGATATCCGGCGGATCGAGACGATCAAGACCGGCACCGAGTCGGTCGGCAATCGCTGCCGGGTGAAGGTCGTCAAGAACAAGGTCGCTGCGCCGTTCCGGGTCGCCGAGTTCGACATCATGTACGGCGAAGGGATCTCGAAGGAAGGCGGCCTCCTCGACGTCGGCGTGGCGATGGATGCCGTGATCAAGTCCGGCGCCTGGTTCGCGTTCGAGGAGACGCGTCTTGGCCAGGGTCGCGAGGCGTCGAAGGACTTCCTGAGGGCCAATCCAGCCGTCGCTGCCGAGATCGAGCGCCGGATCCGGGCCAAGATCAACGACGTCGTCATCCCGGTCGAGGGTATCGAAGAGGCCGAGTAGCGGCCCATCGCCATGACACGGGAAGGACCGAGGCGCGACTCGTTCGCCGAGCGGCGAGAGCGTCGTGCCGCGGTCGAGGATCCGCAGATCGTTCTGGAGGCCGCTGGCCGCTTCCTCGAGGCACGACCGAGGTCCAGCGCCGAGGTTCGGCGTCGATTGAGCGGGGCCGGGTATCGGGACGAGCTCGTCGAGGGCGCGATCGCCAAGCTCCTCGAATTCGGCGTGCTCGACGATCAGGCGTTCGCCCGGATGTGGGTCGAATCTCGCGACCGGGCGCACCCTCGCGCTGAGCGCGCGATCCGCCAGGAGCTGATCCAGAAGGGCATCGAGCGCGAGACGATCGAGCTCGTGCTCGGTGAGCGGAGCGAGTCGGCCTTGGCCTCGGCGTCCACCTCGGAAACAGGCGAGGAGGCCGTCGCACCGACTGCGGATCGTGCGGCGGCTGATCGGCTGCTCGCGAAGAACCGGCGCGCCCTGGATCGTGTCGCAGACCCTCGCCAGCGCCGCCAGCGAGCCTATGCCCTCCTCGGCCGTCACGGCTTCGATCCCGAGACGTGCCGCGAAGGAGCGGCCACCATCCCGCTACACGACGACGACCCGGAGACCGGCTGAGTTGCCCTCTGGGACGTCTGGCCGTAGGCTACGCTCCAGACGAACCAAGCGCCGTCCCGACGGCGCGCATCACCGGACCGATCTCGATCGCGGCCCACAGGGAGTGTTCTCGCCAGCGGCGACTCGCCCCTGCCCGAGCGATCGTGCAAACCAACGCAGCATGGACCTCCGCCCGACACCTCGGACGGATGGGAGGAATACAGGATGGATACCCCGCTGATCCTGGCGGTGGCCCTCGTGGCCGCTGTCGGCGGAGCCATAGTCGGCGTCTTCGTGCGCAGCCTGTGGTCGTCCCAGACGATCAAGGCCGCGACAGCCGACGCTCGGCGAATCGAATCCGATGCCCGTGCACGGCAGAAGGAGCTCATCCTCGAGGCGAAGGACGAGAAGATCCGGATGCAACGCGAAGCGGAGGAAGAGGCCCGCACCCGCCGCGCGGAGTTGGCCAACCTCGAGAGCCGTCTGCTCCAGCGCGATGAACAGCTCGATCAGCGCACGGACATGCTCGGCCAGCGGGATCGCAATCTCCTGGAGCGTGAGCGCGAACTCGACCGGACGCGCGAGGAACTCGCACATGCACACACCGAGCAGGTGACCGCCCTGGAGCGGGTAGCCAGCATGTCCGCCGATGAGGCCAAGGGCATCCTCATCGAAGCTGTCCGCGAAGAGGCCGAACACGATGCCGTCAAGCTCGCCCGCGCCATCGAGCGGGGTGCCCGCGAGGAGGCCCAGGACAAGGCCCGCGACATCGTGATCACCGCCATGCAGCGCGTGGCCGCGGATCACACCGCTGAACACACGGTCTCGGTCATCCACCTGCCGTCGGATGAGATGAAGGGCCGGATCATCGGCCGTGAAGGCCGCAACATCCGGGCCCTGGAGCAGGCGACCGGGATCGACCTGATCATCGACGACACCCCCGAGACGGTCATCCTGTCGGGCTTTGACCCGGTCCGCCGCGAGGTCGCTCGGCTGGCCATCACGAAGCTCATCGCCGACGGACGGATCCATCCCGGCCGCATCGAGGAGGTCGTCGCCAAGGCCCGCATCGAGGTCGAGGCGGTCATGCGCCAGGCAGGCGAACGCGCGGCCTACGAAGCCGGCGTACCGGGTCTCCCGGCCGACATCATCCAGACGCTCGGTCGGCTCAAGTACCGCACGAGCTACGGCCAGAACGTGCTCAACCATGTCGTCGAGACGAGCCACCTCGCCGGCGTCATCGCCGCCGAGATCGGCGCAGACGTCCAGATCGCCAAGATGGGCGGACTGCTCCATGACATCGGCAAGGCGGTCGACCACGAGGTGGAGGGACCGCACGCAGCCATCGGGGCAGCCATCGCGGCCCGCCATAACCTCAACCCCAAGGTCGTGAACGCGATCGCCGCGCACCACCAGGAAGTCGAGTACGCCTGCCTGGAGGCCCCCATCGTCCAGGTTGCCGATGCGATCAGCGCCTCTCGACCGGGCGCTCGCGGCGAGGCGATGGACACGTACGTCAAGCGCCTCGAGGACCTGCAGGCCATCGCGGAGAGTTTCAGCGGCGTCGAGCGGTCGTTCGCGGTCCAGGCAGGCCGCGAGGTTCGCATCCTCGTCCGACCCGAGGAGATCGACGATCTGACGGCGTCTCGCCTCGCCCGTGACATCGTCAAGAAGATCGAGGAGCAGCTGACGTACCCGGGCCAGATCAAGGTGACGGTCATCCGCGAGACGCGGGCCGTGGAGTACGCGAAGTAGCGACCGATGGCGGAGGCACACTCCGGCCGATCGGTCGGACGCGCCTCGGAAATCCG
>JANONZ010000256.1:0-2641 GCA_031421095.1 Thermomicrobiales bacterium | reverse complement strand
GTGCTGGATCTCTTTCCCGGGACGAAGCTTGGCATCGGGCCCGCCATCAACGATGGGTTCTACTACGACTTCCAGCTGTCGCGGCCGCTGACTCCGGACGATCTCTCAGCGATCGAAGCGCGGATGGCCGTGAGCGTGACCGCGGATCACTCGTTTCAGCGTCGCGAGCTGGCCCCCGCCGACGGTCGAGCCTTCTTCGTGGAGCGCGACCAGCCGTTCAAGGTGGAGATCCTCGACGACCTGGTGACGAAGTCGGAGCGCGACGGCACACCCATGCCGCCGACGACGATCTACGAACATGGCCCATTCGCCGACCTGTGCAAGGGCCCCCACGTGGCGTCCACGGGTGGGATCGGACCGTTCAAGCTGCTGGCCGTCGCGGGCGCGTACTGGCGCGGCGACGAGAAGCGCCCCATGCTCCAGCGCGTCTACGGCACGGTCTGGGCGACGCAGGAAGAACTCGATCGGCATCTGTGGCGACGCGAGGAGGCCAAGAAGCGCGACCACCGTCGCCTCGGGGTCCAGCTGGACCTGTTCAGCTTCCATGACGTCAGCCCCGGGTCCGCGTTCTGGCACCCGAAGGGACAACGCCTGTGGCGGACTCTGGAAGGCGCCATGCGCGAGCTGCAGGACCGGCGCGGGTACCAGGAGATCAGCACGCCGATCGTCGTCAGCGAGCGGTTGTGGCAGACCTCCGGTCACTGGGATCTGTACCGCGACAACATGTTCCTGATCGAGTCTGAGGGGCAGACGTTCAGCCTCAAGCCGATGAATTGCCCCGAGAGCACGTTCATCTACCGGTCGAAGCTTCGCTCGTACCGCGATCTGCCGCTCCGGTTCAACGAATATGGCCGACTCCATCGCAACGAGCGATCGGGCACGCTCAGCGGCCTGACCCGGGTGCGCCAGTTCGTCCAGGACGACGCCCACATCTTCGTCCGGCCCGACCAGCTGACCGACGAGATCGAGGCGCTGCTGAGTGAGGTCCGCGAGGCCTACGGCTGGTTCGGCCTTGAACCTCGCTTCGCCTTCGCCACCAAGCCGGACAAGGCCCTTGGCGATCCCGCCCTGTGGGAGCGGGCCGAGGGTCTGATTCGCGCGGCCCTCGATCGCGCCGGGGCGAACTATGTGGTCAAGCCGAAGGACGGCACGTTCTATGCGCCCAAGATCGATATCTACATCGACGATGCCCTCGGACGGGAGTGGCAGATGGCGACGATCCAGGTGGACCTGGTGATGTTGCCCGAGCGGTTCGATCTGACCTACATCGACGAGTCGGGTCAGCCGCAGCGCCCGATCGCCATCCATCGCGCCATCTACGGCTCGCTGGAGCGCTTCATCGGCATCCTCGTCGAGCATTTCGCCGGCGCCTTCCCGTTGTGGGTGGCCCCGGTCCAGGCCGCGGTCATCCCGATCGCCGATCGTCACCTCCCGGCGGCCGAGGAGTTCGCGGGCGTTCTGCGTTCGCGCGGCCTGCGGGTGGAGGTGGATGGATCCGACAACCGGATGCAGAACAAGATCCGCCTCGCCCAGGGGCAGAAGGTCCCGTACATGATGGTCCTCGGCGATCGGGAGATCGAGGCGAGGACCGCATCGCCGCGCACCCGTTCGGGAGAGCAGCAGCCGGCCGAAGCGTGGGACAGCCTCGCGGATCGACTCGCCGCGGAGAGTCGCGCCCGCATCATCTCCTGACAATGGCCGCCGCGGCCACGACGGCGTTGGTCTCTGGGATTGTGACAAATGCGCACGTCGTGCAGCTTGGGCGTCGTCGTGCCGTGACCGACGAGCGTTTGCCTGCTCATCGGACGCGCCGCGAGCACGGATCGGGTCGGGTCGCGCGTCAGATCGGTCACGAACGACGGTGTGACGATCCCAAAGTGCACCAGATGGACGGATGGCAGAAACAAGCGAGATCGAAGAGGTACCTCCTCCGGAGGGATAGGCGCACGGGCCACGACCACGGTCCGGCCGACCGCCCTCGTGTCGCCCTCGGATAGCCTGTGCTAACCTACCGCCTCGACCAGAGCCTGGGTCGTTCTATGCCCGTGCCGGTCGAATGGATACTGCAAGAAGGGGCGAACCATCAGTCGAGACCTGCGCGTCAACCAGATGATCCGGATCCCTCAGGTCCGGGTGGTCGATGAAGAGGGCGCCCAGCTGGGTGTGATGCCTACGCCGAAGGCCCTCGAGATGGCGCAGGAACGGGGCTTGGACCTCGTCGAAGTCGCGCCCATGGCGGCACCGCCGGTCGTCAAATTCCTCGATTTCGGGCAGTACAAGTACGAGCTCACGAAGCGCGAGAAGGAAGCCAAGCGCAAGCAGCGATCGGTGACCTTCAAGGAAGTCCGCCTCTCGCCAAAGATCGGTATCGGTGATTTCGACACCAAGGTGCACCGGGCGATCGAGTTTCTGGAGGATGGCGATCGGATCAAGGTGACCGTCCGCTTCCGCGGTCGGGAGCTGACTCACCCGGAGCTGGGGCGGAACCTCCTCTCGAGGTTCGTGGATCGCGTCAAGGACCATGGGGTCGCGGAGCGCACGCCGCTCCTCGAAGGCAAGTCGATGCACCTCACGGTGGCATCGCTGCACAAGCCCAAGACCCATGACGCACCGAACCCGCGGGGCACGGACGGAGCAGAAG
>JANONZ010000255.1:0-4347 GCA_031421095.1 Thermomicrobiales bacterium | reverse complement strand
GGTGGGCGTGCGAAGATGTCGCCGTGAACGTCGCGCCCATCCACACGACGCGATTCGAGCTCGTCTCCATGTCGCTGCCGTTCATGCGCTTCCTGCTCGCTCGCGACCTTGCGGCTGCCGAGACCGAGATCGGGGCGAGCGTCCCGCCGGACCTCCCGGACCGCCTGGACGGGTTCCTCCAGTTTCGGATCACCGACGTGGAGGCCGAGCCCGCGGTGGCGGCATGGCTCGGTCGGGCGATCGTCGTGACAGAGGCGGACGGGCGCCGGCGGATCGTGGGTTCGGTCGGGTTCCATGCACCGCCCGACGCCGACGGCCGGGTCGAAGTGGGCTATCACACGGAGCCGCAGGACCGGCGCACTGGAGTCGCCAGCGAGGCGGTCGGGGCGCTGTTCGATTGGGCCACCCAGCGGGGAGCCCGGCAGTTCCGGGCAGCCGTGGCGCAGGACAACGTGGCGTCATTGGCGGTCGTCGCCCGGCTGGGCTTTCGCCGGGCGGACGTCCAGCTCGACGACCTCGGCGGCACCGAGATCATCTTCGATCTCGACCGCTGGCCGGTCGAGCCGGTCGAGCCGGCCGGAGCGGTCAAGCCGTGACGAGCCGGCCGGGGCGGTCACGCCGTGATCCCCGCGATGCCATGATCCGGCGCATGCACGAGGCCGATCCGGCACCATCCTTCGACACCCTGGCCGTTCATGCCGGGGCCGAACCGGACGAGCTGACCGGGGCGGTGTCGCCGCCCATCTACCAGACCTCGACCTTCGCCCAGGATGGCGTCGGGAAGCCGCGCCGTGGGTACGAGTACGCGCGGTCCCAGAATCCGACGCGCGATCGCCTGGAACGGGCCGTCGCGATCCTCGAGGCTGGTCGCCACGGCTTCGCCTTCGCGTCAGGGTCGGCGGCGACGGCGGCGATCGCCGAACTGGCGGCCCCGGGCGACGAGGTCATCGTCGGCGACGACGTCTACGGTGGGACGTTTCGCTACCTGGAGCGGGTCCGCAAGGGTGCCGGCGTCACGACGCAGTACGTCGACTTGGCGGCGGGCCCCGATGCGCTCTGGGAAGCCCTGTCGGAGCGGACTCGGCTCGTCTGGTTCGAGACGCCGACGAACCCCCACCTGAAGGTCGTCGATATCGCGGCCGTGGCAGAGGTCGTCGCGCGGCGGTCGGCTCAGGGCGGTCGGCGGCCGCTCATCGTCGTTGACAACACATTCGCGTCGCCGGCCAACCAGCGGCCATTGACGCTCGGCGCCGACATCGTCTTCCATTCCGCGACGAAGTACCTGGCCGGCCACTCCGACACGATCCTGGGTGTGGCTGTCACCTCGGACGAGGCGATCGCGGAACGCCTCCGCTTCCTGCAGAACGCGATGGGCGGCGTGCCCGGGCCGCAGGACTGCTTCCTCGTGCTGCGCGGTCTGCGGACCCTCCACTTGCGGATGGAGCGGCACGGCTCGAATGCCGCGGCCGTGGCCGCGTTCCTCGGCGAGCGGCCGGATGTCGCGACGGTCCGCTACCCGGGCTTTGGCGGGATGGTCTCGTTCATGCCGGCTGCTGGCGGCGTTGCAGGCCGGGATGCGGCGGAACGGGCTGTTGCGATCGCCGAGGGGACACGCCTGTTCACCCTGGCCGAATCGCTCGGCGGCGTGGAGTCCCTGATCGAGGTACCCGCGGCGATGACCCACCTGTCGGTCGCCGGCTCGCCGCTCGAGGTGGATCCGGCGCTCGTCCGCCTGTCTGTCGGGATCGAGGGCATCGCCGACCTGCTCGCCGACCTCAGCCGAGCGTTGGACGAGGCCTGATCGACGAGTCGGGCCGCTGGGTCGGGCCGCTCAGCCGCCCGCCATCGCCGGCAGCAGGACGAGCGTGTCGCCGTCGCCGACCGGCGTATCGAGAGCCCCGAGATGGCGGATGTCGGTGTCGTTGAGGAACGCGTTGACGAACCGATTGAGGTCACCGTCCGGTGCCAGGAGCTGCGAGCCCAACGCCGGGTAGAGCGCGACGAGGCCGGCCACGACCTCGCGGACGGTGCCGCTCGGAACATCGACCTGCTTGGCGCCACCGGTCGCCACGCGCAGCGTGGGCGGGATCCGCACGGTGCTCATGCCTCGCCCCCGAGCCAGCGCTCGAATGCGGACAGGCTCGGCCGGATCGTCGGCGCCAGGCCGGGCTGACCGGGGCGGGCCACACCGTCGCCAAGCCCCAGCGTCCGAGCGTCCGGCGTCTTCAAGCCATTCCCTGTCAGGAGCACGACCACCTCGTCACCGTCGCGGATGACGCCGCGTCGTCTGGCCGCCGCCGCCGCCGCCAGGGTGACCCCCCCGGCCGTCTCCGGATAGATGCCCTCCAATCGGGCGACGTCGCGGATGGCTGCGGCCGTGACGACGTCGTCGATCGCCTCAATCGACCCGCCGGAGTCGTTCGCCAGCTCCACCGCGTGCCGTCCGTCGGCCGGGTTGCCGATGGCCAACGAGCGCACGATCGTGTCCGGGATGCGGACCGGCTCGATGACATCGGTCCCAGCGGCCCAGGCGGTCGCGACCGGGGAGCAGCCGGCCGCCTGGCCACCGACGAAGCGGATCGGCCGCCGCTCGATGAGGCCCACCTCGGCCAGCTCCTCGAACCCACGTGCGACACGGGTGAACATCGCGCCCGAGGCGATCGGCGCGACGATCACGTCCGGCGAGCGCCAGCCAAGCGATTCGGCGATCTCGTAGGCGAGTGTCTTCGAGCCTTCTGCGTAGTACGGTCGGAGGTTGATGTTGACGAATCCCCAGCCCGTCTCGTCGGCGACCTCGAGACAGAGCCGATTGACGTCGTCGTAGGTGCCCTCGATGGGTACCACCGTCGCGCCGTAGGCCAGCGCGTGCTCCACCTTGGCCGGCTCCAGATCGGACGGGATGAAGACGTACGCGGGCAGGCCCAGGGCCGCGGCTGCGGCCGCCGTCGCCCCGGCGAGGTTGCCGGTGGAGGCGCAGGCGAGCGCGTCCACGCCGAATGCCACGGCCTGGGCTGCCGCGACGGCGACCGCCCGGTCCTTGAAGCTGAGCGATGGGTTGCGCGTGTCGTCCTTGATCCACAGTCGGTCCAGGCCCAACACCGGCGCCAGCCGGTCCGCCGAGATGAGGGGCGTCGAGCCGACCGCCAGGCCGCGGGTCGGTGGCGTCTCGACCGGCAGCAGCTCGGCATACCGCCAGATCCCGGCCGCCCGTCCGGCGATCAACTCACGGGACAGGGTCGCGCCGATGGTCCTGTAGTCGTAGTCGATCTCAAGCGGCCCAAAGCAGGCCATGCAAACGTACGACAGCGTGATGGGCTCGGTCTGTCCGCAGTTCCGACAGCGCATGCCGACGAGACGCGCTGAGCGTGTGGCCTGGGCTGGAAGGGTCTCGATCGTCATGCTGCACTCCGGGAGGCTGGTGAGGAGCCTCGGGACCGACAGGACAGGCGATCGCCACGTGAGTGAAAAGGGGGCTCCAAGGAGTGACCCTTATCGCGCAGGATGACCTGCCCGGACTTGGCACCTTGCCGACGCCGTGTCGGTAGGTTGTCGTGGCTTCAACGGGCCGGTCCCTCTGCCACTCTTGATAAGAACTCTTCGGTTGTGTGCGGATGCTACGAGCGACCGTCGCGCCTGTCAACGCGAGCCGGCATCCAGAGGGGCGGACCGTCGCTGGCAGCATGGCGGACCGTGGGCTCCGGAGTACGTCGCAACCTGACGGAACACGTCGCAACCATTTCGCAACGTGCTAGAATCGCCCAACACGACTGCGGAAGCCGACTCCTGCCAGCCTTCGGGCCTGCATCACGCGCGGCCGGTCGATCAGACCGTGATCGCCCGCGCCCATGGAGTCGACTGCTCATGGCCACCACCGCTCCCGCCACGCGTCCGATCCGTGGACGCTCCATCCGCGCCAATCTCCCGACGGCGGAGCTCTATGAAGACGCCGTCCGTGCCGGCGAGGGGCTCCTCGCCGCCGACGGACCGCTGGTGGTCTGCACGGGCAAGCACACCGGTCGCTCCCCAGAGGACAAGTTCATCGTCTCGGAGGCGTCCAGCCGCGACAAGATCTGGTGGGGATCGGTCAACCGGCCGATCTCGGAGGCCCACTACGACCGACTGCGGGCTCGCCTGGTGGAGTACGCCGCGACCCGGGATCTGTACGCCCAGGACTGCTTCATCGGGGCCGCCGCCGCCCACCGCCGTTCGTTGCGCGTCTACACGGAGACGGCCTGGGCCAGCATCTTCGCGCGCAACCTGTTCCGCCGTCCCAGCCTGGAGCAGCTTGCCTCGTTCAAGCCCAACTTCACGATCATCTGCGTGCCCTCGTTCCAGGCCGACCCGCCG
>JANONZ010000254.1:0-1706 GCA_031421095.1 Thermomicrobiales bacterium | reverse complement strand
CGGGAGGGTCAGGAGGTGGGCGAGGAACGGGGCAGTATCGGCGGCGTCGTCGCCAAGGTGGACCGCCAGCTGGCGATCGAGCGTGGCCCGCGCCTCGGTCTCCGAGCCGGCGAAGGGGATCTGGAGCGTGGACCGAACGAGATCGAGGAGGAGGTGATAGGGAAGGTTCCGGCCATAGGAGACGCAGCGGCCTTCGAGCCAGGTGGAGGAGGCACCGCGCGCGGCGTCGGCCCGCGCCTCGTCGGTCACCCACTGGCGGAACTCGGCCAGGAGTCGGCTCTTCCCGATGCCCGGCTCGCCAACCAGGAAGGCAACCCGGCCGCGACCCGCCGCGACCACACCGTAGAGCGATCGCAGCGTCTCCAGCTGGCGGTCACGCCCGACCATCGGGCTCGCGATGCCAGACCGCTCGAGGCCACGCTTGCGATCCGGGACGGCCTTCGGCGCCAGGACCCGGTAGGCATGCACGGGTTCCGTCTTGCCCTTCACCACGATCTCGCCGAGATCCTCGACGTCGAACGCGTCGGCCACGAAGCGATGGGTGCTGGCCGTGATCAGGACGGTCCCCGGCTCCGCGGCTGCCTGCATCCGCGCCGCGACGTTCATGGCGTCACCGAGCGCGGTGTACTCGTAGCGGAGGTCCGATCCGACGTTGCCGACAACGACCGGGCCGCTGTTGATCCCGGCCCGGATCCGGAAATCGAGGCCATGCGTGGCCCGCAGCTGCCGCGAGAACTCGTCGGTCGCGGCGATCATCTCGAGCGCCGCGTGCACGGCCCGGTCCGGGTCGTCCTCATGGGCGATCGGGGCACCGAAAAAGGCGAGCATCGCGTCGCCCTGGAGCTGGGCGATCGTGCCCTCATAGCGGAAGACGGCTTTCGACATGTGCTCGAAGGCTGCATTCATCACGGCGGTCCAATCCTCGGGATCCATCCGCTCCGCGAGTGCCGTGGATCCAACGACGTCGGCGAAGAGCGCGGTTACCGGCTTGCGCTCGCCCGTCAGTTTGGCCGCGCGCATCTTCTCGATGAGCGGCGACGGTGCTGCGGCGGACAGGCGAGCATGGCGCGCCTCGTCCGTCTCGGTTGGCTCGCTGAGCGCCAATCCGCAGCTCGCGCAGAATCGAGCGTCGCCGAGGACCGGAGCCTCGCAGCGCGGGCACGACAGTGGCGGGGACTCGACCGTCATCCGACCGTCATCGTAGCACCGACATCTCCGATCTCCAGGCACCCGCCCTCGCGACGTGAGCGTCTCGTCGACGCCACCGGCCAGCTCAGCCGCGGCCGCGCTCCAGCAGCATGGCCATGATCAGGCCCGGCAGGAGCAGATCCTCGTCGGCGTCGGTGAACTCAGCGCGCTTCCCCAGGGTGAAGCGGCGCTCGAAGACGGCGCGCTCCTTCTTCATCCGGAGCACGGTGTTACCGCGCAGGTCGACCAGGTAAGCGGGGTTGATGAAATACCCGACGAACGGGATGAACCCACCGAGCACCGCGTCGATGAGCCTGATCCAGGGGTTCTCCTCGTAGATACGCCCCACCTCCGTGCCGGCGGAGTCGAGGACGTCATACGTCGCCCGCCAGATCGACCGCCGGCCGCGCCGCCGCACGGTCCCCACCAACGCGCCGCCCGGCCTGGTGATGGCGTACTGCGCCGAGAAATCGATGATGCGGTTTGCGTTCATCTGGTAGAGCTGGCGCTGCTGCTGC
>JANONZ010000253.1:0-12061 GCA_031421095.1 Thermomicrobiales bacterium | reverse complement strand
GACCAGCCGTCGGTCAGCAGGATGATGTGCCGGCGGGTCGCCGTCATGCCTTCGAGCGACTGGACAGCCTGGTCCAGACCGGCGTAGATGTTGGTCTGGCCGTCCGGCTGGATCCCCGCGATCTGGCCCTGCAGGTCCTTCACCTGGCCCAGCGGCTGCGTGCGGACGACCCAATGGGCGGATTCGTTGAACCCGACGACCCCCAGTTGGTCGCGGTCGGTGAGGGCCGCTGCGGCGCGCAGGATGGCCTCCTTGCCGATGTCCACCTTGCGAACGCCACCCATCCCGGTGCCACCGCCGCCCTGGTTGAACGTGTTGCAATGGCAGGCCGCCATGGAGCCCGACTGGTCGATGACGACGACGAGCGCAACATCGGGCTGCTTCTGGCGATCGCGCACGCCCATGTCGACCGGCAGGCTCTCCTCCAGCGGCGTCTTCTGGTAGCCACCGGCTCCATAGCTCTCCGGTCCACCGATCATGACCAGGCCCTTGCCAAGGTCCCGTACGTACACCTGCAGGGCGGCCAGCTGGCGGTCGCTCAGGCGCAGCCGAGGGACGTCGACGAGTACGACGCTGTCGTAACTGGCGAGGCTTGCGAAGTCGGTCGGGAGCGCCTCGGGGATGATCGTGTCGACTACCTGGCGCTGGCTCCGCAGCGCGGCGATCAATTCCTGGGCCACCTTGCCGTTGCCTGCCAGCACGAGCGTCTTCGGCTCGCCCTTGACGATGGTGTTGGAGTCCGCCCGGTCGTTCTGGCTGAACGTGTCGAGCGCCGCCTCGACGACGGCCCGGAAGGTGTGGAAGCCCGCCTCCGTGGGTTTGAGATCGAAGGTGACCTGGGTCAGGCCTGCCTCGAGCTCGACTGGCTGGGTCTTGACGAGCTGGCCGTCGGCGAAGAGCCGGACGGTGGCCGTCTGTGTGACCGTGGAGCGGATCTCCACGGTGGCCGGGATCGACTCGCCGAGGCGGGCCGTCGATGGGGTCGTCAGCCGTTCGATCAGGACCTCGTCGACGTCACCAAGGCCGATCCGCCGTGTCTCGATGCGAACGCCCCTCGAGGCCGCCAGCGCCGCCTCGGCCTGACCATCGCCGGTCGTGTCGTTGCCGTCGGAGAGCAACACGATCCGCTTTTGTGCGTCGTCCGGGAAGAGTGCGGTCGCCAGCCGCAGCGCCGCGCCGATGTCCGACGCCGACTTGACGGGCACCGACGCGATCCGTTCCAACTCGGCGAGTTCCGACGGAAGCCGCTCGACCAGCGCGTTCTTGCCGAACGCGACGATGCCCGCCATGTCGCCGTCGGGTTTTTCGGCGAGGGTCTCCCGCAGGAAGGTCAGGGCATCCTGACGCCCGCCGTTGCCGACCGAGTCGGACAGGTCGACGACGAAGACCGTGGCCAGCCGATCGACCGGCAGGACCAGCTGGAAGCCGGCCAGAGCCAGGACGAGGGCCGTCAGGAGCACGGTCCGCACGAGCAGGGCCACTCGCCGCCGACCGGACCCTACCCGTCGCCGCGCCCCGAGGTGGAGCGCGACCGTCAGCGTCAGGATCGGGATGAGCAGGAGCAGGGCGACCGGCGCGTCGAAGGCGATGCCCATCAGGTGCGCCCGTCCGCAGGCGTCGGGCCGAATCGGGCGGCCAGAGCTCGGCGCATGCGGGTGAGGGCGTCGCGATGGTAGACCGCCCATTCCACGCACAGGCCCAGCAGGACGACGATGACGAGGGGCACCCACACTTCATCGCGGGTCGTCGGTCGTTCCGTGGCGGTCGCGCCGGCACCCGGGGCGGGGGAGGTTGCAGATGCGGCACCGAGCGCCTCGATCGTGGCCGCAGAACCGGGCGCGATCGTCGATTCGTTCACGTCGAACAGGGCGACCGCGAAACGGCTCGGGACCGCCGGGTCGGTCGGCCTTGCGGACGGGCGCGGCAAGGCCACTGCCGGGCCTGGCGAGGCCGCCTCCGCCAGGTGCGGTGTCACGACGTAGACGCCGGGCAGGTCCGTTCCGGAGAACGTGACCGATGCGCCACCTGGAGTCCCGGGCACGAGCTCCACGACGGACCCGTCCGGCCGGGTCACGGCGAGTCCGGACGCGCCAGACGGAAGGGTGAGGCTGACCGCCGTGCCGGGTTGGACCGCCTCTGTGGGGGCGCTGGAGCCGCCCAGCAGTTCACCGGTCAGGTTGGCCAGCAGGATCGGGAAGGCGACCTGCAGCGGCAGGTCGGAGCGGCGTGGCTCGAATGCGAGCACCGCCGTCGGCAGGCCGGCCCGTGAGCCGACATACAGGAGCGGCGCACCCTTGGGCCCCGGGATGACGGTCCGCGCCCAGTCGGGCAGGGTCAGTCGGTCCGCCTTGGAGATATGGGTCGTCGACAGGTCGACGTAGCGCAGGATCGGCTCAGCGACGCCGAGCGCTCCGATCCCTGGCTGCTCGAGGGTTCCGGTGACCTCGCCGAGCGCGCTGGACGTGCCGGGTGCGATGGCGAGGATCGGCGTCCTGGGGAGCATGGCCGGCAATGACCCTTCGAAGATCGTCAGGTCCCACGGCCGGCCATCATGGCGTTCACTGGCCGGACCGTACTCGGCCGGCGTCACGCCATACAGCTCCACGTTGGGGAGGTAGCTGAGCGCGGTCTCCAGGTACGGATCGCCGGGCCCGACGAGGAGGATGAGCCGCGGCCGGTCGGGCGGGATGATCGCCCACGCCGTGTCGTCCACAGCCAGGTCGTCGGGTTTCGTCGTGGCCCTCGGGTCGCCGGACACCAGCCGGACCTCGAGCGTGCGCACATCGCCGCTGATGTCATCGACGACGACGTCCGCGCGCGCCTGCGCATCGAGCAGGACATCGCGCACTTCCAGCAGCCGGCCATCGCCCCAGAACTCCAGGCGGCGCCGCGATCGTTCCAGATCCAGGTTGGCGACGCTCACGAAGACGGACCGCGTCACGGCCGAAGCGGCCGTCCGGACGGCGAGGGCGACGATCGCCTGGTTCTTCCGGGCACGACCCACCGACACGACCTTGATGGCTGCCGCGACCCGGGCCGTCGGCCGGATCGCCAGCGCTCCGTCGGTGGCGACAAGGATCTGGGCATCGCCGGAGCGCTTGGCCAACTTGTCGGCGAGCTCCAGGGCGTCGGCCAGATCCCCGCTGCCGCTGGTTGGCTTGATGTCGTCGAGCGCCTGCTGGACACGCCCCATGTCGGCCGTTTCGTTGACGACGATCCGGGCACTGCGGTCGGCCGCGATGACGGAGACCTTGCCGCCGGTCGGTAGCTCGCGGAGCGCCTCCATGACGGCCGCCTTGGCCGCTTCGAGCCGGTTGGGGGCCACGTCCGTGGCAGCCATGCTGGCGGAGGTGTCGATGACGAGGACGACATCGCGTGCGAGCCCTGCCGGCCGCTCGAAGAACGGGCGCGCGGCGAGCAGTGCCAGGATCGCCACGAGCAATAGCTGGAGCAGGAGCAGGAGGCTCCGCCGGAGCTTCTGCCACGGAGCGTTGGCCTCGACATCCGCGATCAGGCGTGTCCACAGCAAGGTCGATGGGACGACGGTCTCGTCGCGCCGAAGCTTGAGCAGGTACATCGCGACGACGACCGGGATGAACAGCAGGCCGAGCAGCGCGAGTGGCGTCGTGAACGGCATGACCGGGCTAGCCCAGCACGCGCCGGCGGCGGAGCTCGGTGAACATGAGGTCCGCCAGATTCGCCTCGGAGGACAGGTCCACATAGCTCGCGCGGCGCTTCGCGGCGAGGTCCGCGAACCCGGCCTTCCACGCGCTGAGCCGTGCCTTGTAGACATCGATCGTGGCCAGGTCGACGGTCACATCGATGCCGTCACCCGTCTCGACGTCGACCAGTCGGAGGTCGCCCTCGAGGAGCGGGTCCAGTTCGTCCGGCGACAGGACGTGCATGACGATGAGCTCCGAGCCTGTCGCGGCCAGCTCGCGGATGATCCTGTCGGCCGCGGGGTCCAGCAGGTCCGAGATGAGGATGATGACGCCGCGCCCGTGGAGCTGGGCTGCCGCGTGGCGGGCGGCGGCGACCAGGTCCGTCGGGCCACCCGTCGGTGCGATCGCCGAAAGGTCGGCCAGCAGCCGGAAGATCCGCCCTGACCCGCGCATCGAGGCACGCTTGCGGGCGACACGCCCAGTCAGCGCGGTGACCGCGACCCGGTCCTCACTGGCCAGCGCGATGTAGCCGAGGGCCGCCGCGGCGCGCTTGGCGAACAGGAGCTTGGCCGGCTGGCCGGTCGCCATGGATGCGGAGGCGTCGATGAGCAGGGTGACGGTGACGTCCTCCTCCTCCACGAAAAGCTTGACGAACAGTCGCTCCAGCCGCGCATAGACGTTCCAGTCGAGTTGCCGAAGGTCGTCGCCCGGCGTGTAGTCGCGGTAATCGGCGAATTCCACGGACTGACCTCGTTTGACACTCCGGCGACCGCCCTTGAGTCCGCCCCGGACCGGCGAGCGCATCACGAGGAGGAGGCGTTCGAGCTGGCGCAGGAACGCTTCGTCGAAGACCGTGGGATCGACCTCGCTTGGGAGGAAGGCCTGGCGTGCGCCGGCTGGTGGGCGTGCGCCGGCTGCTGGACGCTCCAAAGGTGCGACGTCCGGCTGCGTCAGGGAATCGTCCATCGCCATGTCACCGCCGTCGCTTCGGTGGCTATTCGATGGTCGGCGCGACGACCGCGTCGAGGATGGCTCCGATGATCGCCTCGGTCGTGATGCCCTCCGCCTCACCCTCGAAGTTGAGGATGATCCGATGACGCAGGGACGGCAGCGCGACCGCGCGGATATCGTCGATGGAGACGTTGGATCGGCCGTCGATGAGGGCGTAGATCTTGCCCGCGGTCACGAGCGCCTGAGCGCCGCGCGGCGATCCGCCGTAGCGCACGTACTCGCGGACGAGGCCGGGCGCGCGGGGCTGGTCCGGGTGGGTGGCCGCGAGCACGCTCACGGCATACGCCGTCACGTGTGGCGCGATCGGGACGCCGCGAGCCAGGCGCTGCATCTCCACGATCTCGACCGCCGTGCAGATCTTGCCGGCTGTGACCGACTCCGAACCGGTCGTTCGGTCCATGATCGCGATCAGGTCCTCCTCGGACGGGAAGGGGACGATGACCTTGAACAGGAAACGGTCGAGTTGGGCCTCAGGCAGGGGATAGGTTCCCTCCATCTCCAGCGGGTTCTGGGTGGCCAGCACGAAGAACGGCGCGTCGAGCGGGAATCGCTGGCGAGCGACCGTGACCTGGTGCTCCTGCATCGCCTCGAGCAGCGACGACTGCGTCTTGGGCGTCGCCCGGTTGATCTCGTCGGCGAGGATGAGGTTGGCGAAGATGGGGCCCGGTTGGAAGCGGAAGACCCGCTGTCCGCCGTCCTCGATGAGGATATTCGTGCCCGTGATGTCCGCCGGCATCAGGTCGGGAGTGAACTGGATCCGGCTGAAGGCGCAGTCGATGACGTCGGCGATCGTCCGGACGAGCAGCGTCTTGCCGAGGCCGGGCACGCCTTCAAGCAACACGTGACTGTTGGCGAGGAGGCCGGTCAGGGTCTGGCGAACGAGTGCGGCCTGGCCGACGATGACGCGACCGACCTCGCGTTCGATGGCCTGTGCGCGTTCCGCGAACGCCTCCGGTGCGAGCCGGGGTGTGGCCTGATCTGGCGTACTCGACGCGGTCATGGTGCCTCCGGAGGTGTCGTGACCGGACCGCGGTCCATCGCGGCGATCAAGGTTTCGGACCGAGCGAGCTGAAGTAGTCGCGGACGTAGTCCTTGACCGACAGCGGGATGTACCCGCGGTCGAGTGACGTCTGCGCGTACCGCTCGAATTCCGTGAAGACTTGCTGGTACGGGGTCAACGTCCCGTTGTTGGACCCGGAGCCGGTCTGGTTGCCCTGTTGCGTCTGGCCGTCGCCACCCGTGCCGGCGACGTACGACGGGTCGCCGGGCTTGCCGACGCGATCGAATGGCGCGAAGACCGACGAAAGGTCGGCTCCCAGCTGGGATGGGCGGTTCGGGTTGGTCGGGCCGGCCGGGAGTCCGTTGCCGCCGATCCCGGACCCCAGCGAGCGCGCGTTCGAACCGCCACCCCCGATGGCACCCTGACCTTGGCCCTGACCCTGACCCTGACCTTGACCCTGACCCTGACCTTGACCCTGACCCTGACCCTGACCTTGGCCCTGACCCTGGCCCTGGCCCTGGCCCTGACCGGTGCCCTGGCTCGCGCCTGGACTGCCCTGACCCTGCCCCTGGCCCGGTCGCGGGCTACCCTGGCCTTGGGCCTGCCCCTGACCTGGCTGGCCCTGACCCGTCTGCCCCGGGGTCGCAGGGCGGCCCGCGTCAGCCAGGTCGCGACGGGCGTCCTGCAGGCGGGATGCGGCAGTCGACAGGTCTCGGGTGACGGTGACCCGGCGGGCCGCACCCGTCAGCGACTCGCCGAGGCGGGCAAGCGCCGACCGGGCGCCCTTGGTGTCACCCTGCGCCAGGCTCTGAGCGGCGTCGCGCAGTGCCGTGCCGGCCGCTCCGTCTGCCTGCGAAGCGGTTGCCCCGAGTTCGGCCAACTGGCGGGCGAGGTCACGCTGCTGCTCCGGCGTCAGCTGGTCGAGCTTGTCGCCAAGATCCTTGAGGTCGTCGCGGGCCTTCTCCGGGTCGCCGTCCCGGTTCGCTTCGGGCTTGCCGGTGGCGGCGCTGGACAGGGCTCGGTTGAGTGAGGTGAGCGAGGAGGCGCGCTGCTCGTTTGCCGGATCGATCTGGGTGCGGACGTCATTCTCGATGGTGCCGAGTCGAGCGAGGTTCGCGTCCAGGTCGTTCGGACGCTCGCGCAGCTGGCGCGCCAGGTCACGGAGCTCCTGAGCCAGCCGCGTGCGCGGGTCGTTCGGGTCCTGGCTCTTGGTCCCAAGCTCGTCGGCCACGCGATCGATGCGGTCAGCCTGTCGTTCGGCAGCCTCGCGGACCTGCCGCTGCTGGGCGATGGCGGCGTCCTGCGGGTTCGGGAGAAGGATGACGGGCGTCAGGGCGAGCATCGCTACGAGAGCGACCGCTGCCGGTCGATGAGACACGCGTGGCCGGAACAACGCGGAAGGGACGGTCCGCAGGGCCGATAGGGCGTCCTGGCGCTGTCGCCGGATGAACCGGTCGGTCTCGGCCGCTTCGTCACCCGCCAGACTCGGGTCCAGGCTGGCCGCGCCGTCCGGGGCCGGACCGGCCGAGGCCGGGAACCCGACGGCGAGTTCGAGTGCGCTTGACACGCGGTCGCCCAGTCTCGCCTCGGCGTCGATCGCCAGCGCGGTCTCACCCACCTGGGGCCGGGCACGCACGCCGGCGACAAGCAGGGCGGCGAGCCCCACGACCGGGATCGCGGCTCCAATGACCGGCGCCGACTCGAGCGGCACGAACCGGGCGAGCGTCCACAGGACGAGCTCGGCGGCGACCACGGCCGCGAGCGCGACCCACGTCCGGCGGACGAGGCGTCGGACCCACAGTCGACGCCGATGCGGCAGTAGCGATGCCCGCAGCGCCAGGAGCACCGAGTCGAGGTCACCGGCCACGGCGGTCTTCGGGTCGGGCGGCAGGATAGAAGCTGGCGCGGACGGTGCCTTCGTTCGGCGCAGGAGCGTGGTCCGGATGGACATCAGACGACACGCTCCTCGACGCGTCGGCCGCGGCGGAGGCGCCATCGGCGCGTTGGCGACACGAACTGGACGGACAGGAGCAGGAAGACGAGCGACAGGATCAGCCAGGTCGCCACACTCTTTGGCCAGAAGGCATCCCGGACGACCCCGAAGGGCGCCACATCGTTCGGCCCGAGCACGGCCCCGCCATCGACGACCTTGTCGCCCTGGATGAATTCAGCTGGAGCCACGGCGCCACCACGCTCCGGCTGGAGGACGACCCGGTTGGGGTCCGGCAGGAGCTGCGACTCGATCGAGCACCAGCCGCCGAAGGACGCCTCCGTCCCGCACAGGACATCGACCTGGGCGAGGAACGGATTCAGGTAGGCGATGACCTGCGGCGGCGAACCCTTGATGAACCCGACGCCCTTGCCGTTATCTGTCGAAGCCATCGCCTGCCAGAAGATGAGCAAGAAGACGGTCCCGATGCTGACGAACAGCACGCTGAAGACGCTGATCGCGGTCGCGGCCTGGGTCCGCTTGACGAGGCTGGAGGCGAGTAGCCCGAGCGCCCCGAAGCCGAGCGCCGTGACGATCAGGACGAGGTAGCCGCGCACGACATCCTCCGGAGCGACCCCGCCGTATACGAACACGATGGCTGTCAGTGGGATCGATGCGGCAATGAGCAGCCAGACATAGATGAGCGCACTGACCAGCTTGCCGAGGACGATCGCCAGCGATGAGATCGGCGTGACGACGAGGAGTTCCAGGGTCTGCTTCTCGCGTTCCATGCTGATCGAACCCGCCGTCGCCGATGGTGCCAGGAACGCGACCTGGAGCGTCGCCAGCATGAGCAGGGCGGCGAAGATGCCCTGTCCGATCGAGGCTGAGGCGAAGGCCGCTGTTCCGCCGAAGCCCGACGAGTAGGTCCGCTCCAGGATGAGTTCGACCATCCAGGCGAACCCGCCGAGAAGGACGAGGTAGATCGTCAGGATGACGAACGCACGGCGGCCTCGCATCCGACCGCGCAGCTCCTTGACACCGATGGCGCCGATCCCTCCGCCCGTGTGACGGAGGCCCGCGAACCGCGGATGCCGGACGCGCGGACCTGCGGGCTGCTGGGACGTCGTCGTCACCCTACGCCGCTTCCATCGGCTTGCGGTCGGGCGAGGTCACCTGGAGGAAGAGCTCCTCGAGGTCGGTTGCTGCGCGGGCGAAGCTGACGATCGGCAGCCCGGCCGCCACCGAAACAGCGAGCAGGCGGGCCGACGCGGCATCATCGCCGCGGAACCCAAGCTCGATCGTGCCATCGTGGAGGATTGCGGCCGTGGCCACATCCTGGTCGGCGGCGAAGTGTTGACGCGCCGCCTCGAGTGCCTCGCCCTCGAGCAGGAGTCGGATCCGGATGACCGCGCCGAAGCGCAGCCGCCGCTCGATGTCCGATACCCGTCCCTGGGCCAGGACCAGGCCGCGATCGACGATCGCGACGCTGGTGCACAGCTCCTCGAGCTCCGGGAGGATGTGGCTGCTGATGAGGATCGTCTTGCCGAGCGACCGGAGCTCGCGGAGGAGCTCGCGCAGCTCCACCCTCGCCCGAGGGTCGAGACCAGAGGCCGGCTCGTCGAGGAGAAGCACCTTGGGGTCGTGGACCAGGGCGTGGGCGAGGCACAACCGCTGCTCCATGCCCCGTGACAGCGTCTGGACGTAATCGTCGCGCTTGTCGGCGAGATCGACGAGCTCCAACAGGTCGCCGATCATCCGCCGGCGGCCCGCCGCCGGCAGGCCGTAGCAGCGCGCGAAGAAGTCCAGGTACTCCCAGACCTTCATGTCGTCGTAGACCCCGAAGACGTCCGGCATGAACCCGAGGACGCGGCGGACCTCGTCGGGGTTCCGCGTGACGGACCAGCCGTCGATCTCGGCCGTGCCGGCCGACGGCCGCAGCAGCGTCGCGAGCATGCGCAGGGTGGTCGTCTTGCCGGCGCCGTTGGGACCGACAAGGCCGAAGATCTCTCCTCGATCGACGGCCAGGTCGATGCCGGCCACGGCGACTGTCCGGTCGTAGCGCTTGACGAGTCCGTCGGTCCGGACGATCGCGCTCATCGGACATCCCCCGTGATGGCCAGGTCGACGGAGAACCCCACGCCTTCGAGCCGGTCGTTGACGTAGCGAACGAGGACGCT
The DNA here is from genome assembly GCA_031421095.1 of Thermomicrobiales bacterium. Lineage (GTDB taxonomy): Bacteria > Chloroflexota > Limnocylindria > Limnocylindrales > CSP1-4 > SPCO01. Next base: position 2,278 of record JANONZ010000253.1, on the reverse strand, counting down.
GCCTGAGGTCGAGTCGACGTAGCGCGTCGGGTCCGACACGGCGTAGCGAGCGCCCTGGGCCAGGTGCGGCAGGCGGACCCAAACCTGGCTCTCGACGTCGAACAACTCGACCTCTGGCAGGCCGTCGACCGGGGCGGGCGGACAGTCTGCCGTGGGCGGGTTCGGGCAGGTCGGCGGGATGGACCCGAGCGGCTCGACCGGGATCGGCTTTCCCGCGATCTGGGCGTCGCCGCCGAAGTTGAGGCCGATGGCGAGTTCGCTCACGACCAAACGTCCCTCGAAGCTCGTCGGCCGGTAGGCGAGGGTCGCGCTGCCGCGCCCGAAGTTGATCGAGTACGGGTCCTTGTTGAAGAACAAGGCGTCCGCCTTCACGACACTCGAACGGATCAGGTCGTAGCGGAACGTCGTCTGGCCCCTGATCCGGATCGAGGCCGGCAGGTAGTACAGGACATTGCCGAGGAGGCGTGGCAGCTGTTCGTGGATCTCGACCGGCAGGAGCGGATCCGACCCCCACGCCAGGACGACCGGCCCCTCCGCCGACAGCTGGTTCGTCGAGCCGAACATCGGGTCGTATGTCAGCTGGTCCACGATCGTGTGACGGACGTACGCGCGGTTCGCGTCCGCCGTCGGGCCGCCATCGCCGAAGAAGAGCTGTCCGACGACCCGGTCTGACAACGACTGGCCAGTGAGGTTCGCCTGTATGGCGACGTCGACCGCGGCCTCGGCGCCTGGCTCGAGGTCCTTGAGCACCGCCACGGTCCCGCCGAGCACGACCGCCGGGCTCTCGAGGCGGACGGCGGACGCGTTCCTCACGGTGCCCTTGAGACGCCCGTTCTCCAGGACGAGGTTCGTCTCCACGAGCGGGACCTGAACGGCGGTCTCGGCCCGGATCGTCCGCAGCGAGCCGAACCCGACGGTGAGATCCCGGATCTGGGCCGGATCGCCCTGGAGGATGTCGAGCTGTCCGCTCGCTCCGCCGTTGCCGAAGACGTCGCCGTTGATCGGGCCCGACAGGAGAGCACCCCCTGGGATCCGCACCTGGAACGTCCCGCGCGACGGCGAGAAGATGCCGAGGTACACCTGAGCGCTCCCGTCCGTCGCGCCTGGGGCGCCGCGGACGATGGCGACCTCGTTGACGATCAGCTCGGTGCCCCGGAGCGCAGCCCCGATCCCGTATGCCCCGACGGCGAACACGACGATCAGCACCGGCATCGTGACCCATGCCCACTCGCGCTTGTCCATCCGGCGAAGGACCAGGTAGTTGATCGGCCCGATGAGCAGGATGTAGGCGACGAGCAGCCCGATGAGGCCACTGATCGGCGGCAGCGCCAGCGAGGGGAGCTGGGACACCGCGCTGACAAGCATGTTGTCGTCCGAGAAGCTGAGGCCGCCGGCGGCCCGGGCTGGGACCAGGCGCCGCCAGAGGACGTCCGCCGTGTCCGTCCTGGCGATCCAGTCGACCGATGGGTCGAACCCGATGAGCGTCACGACGCCAGCCCCGTACGTCCGTTCGGCTGCCACGACCCGATTGCCCACCGTCGCGAGGGCCCGTCCCCCGGCCAGTTCGCCGGACAGCGCAGAGAGCTGCGTCGCGCCTGTCGGAAGCTTCCCGAGGAGGCCCGTCAGATTCACGGCCGGAACGTCCGTCGTCACGATCGGGCGGTAGGGCAGGAGCTGGTCGGGAAAGGCCGACAAGGCCTTCGGTCCCGCCGTCCCGCCGGCGATGACGAGTCGGCCGCCACCGGCCACCCAGCCGCGCATCGCCGTGAGCTGGGACGGGGTCAGGCGCTCCGAGTCGATGTCCTGCCAGATGATCCGGTCCAGCGTGCTCCATGCTTCGACCCGGTCCGGCAGGTCATCCGGGCTGAGACTCAGGACGAGCGGGGCGACCTGGTTTTGGTTCGGTAGCAGATGGAGGCTCCCGACGATGCGCTCGGGTCGCTCGGCGACCACGGCGACGACCAGCTGCGTCCCGTCATGGCTCGTGAACTTCGGCTTGACGGACGCGACCGTTCGCTCACCATCGGTCAGGACGACCTCCATCTGCGAGCCGAATGCCGGCGGCTGCGCGTAGACGACGTACGTCTTGTCGGACTGGCTCGGCAGGTCCACCGCGGTCCCGAACCGGGTCTGCCCCTGCGGCCCGCCGGTGATGCGGAGCTCTCCTGTGACGGCCGGACCGTCGTTCGTCAGGTGGACCGAGATCGCCATCCACGACCCGCTCCGGACGTGGCCGCCGAGGAGGATCCGGGCCTCCATCGAGGGAGCATCGACCGCC
>JANONZ010000252.1:0-1695 GCA_031421095.1 Thermomicrobiales bacterium | reverse complement strand
TTCTTGTCGTTGTACACGAAAAAAGAAACTCCTCTCGATAGCCGACGCGATCCCTTCATCGGGTTCTCGCGTCAGTCGTGAGAGGAGTCCGAGTTGCGTCGTGCTTCGTATTTGGCCACAGACGCTCCCGTGGCACTACGCGGCCATGATAGCCGCAAGTCCGGGATCTGGATAGCCCCGAGATTCAGAGACATCGACCGCGACCCGAAGAGCGACTCACTCGAGGCGTCGGGCTCCGATGTGGGTCACGTACCATGACGCCTGTGGCTCTCCCGATCGCGCGCCGGGCGACCCGGTTCTCCGTCCCATTGGTGGGCGCCTTCATGGTCGGGGCGATCGCGTACGGCGGTCTCTACACGTTCCCGGCGCTATCGCTGGCGTTCTCCGAGGAGTTCGGGATCAGCCGCTCGCTGGCGGTCACACCGTGGACGATGTTCCTGCTCGTCACCGCGCTTGCCAGCCCGCTTCTGGGGCGCGCGTACGACGAGTTCGCCGATCGCGATCTCCTGACAGCCTCCATGGTCTTGCTGGCCGCCGGCTGGCTGGCCGTCTACCTTGCCAGCGACATCACTCTCGTCATCCTTGCCTTCGCGGCATTCCATGCGATCGGGTTGCAACTGGCGTTCATCGGGACGTCGACGGCGATCGCTCGACGCTACGTGGGCATGTCCGGTCTGGCGCTCGGGATCGCCTACGCGGGGCCCGGGATCGGCGTGGCTCTGGCCCTGCCCGTCGCGGCCGGCCTGATCGAGACCACCGGATGGCGCTCCGCGGCGCTCGTGTTCATGGCCGTCTGCCTGGTCGGTGTGGTGTTCGTCTGGATGATGACCAGCGGGCCGGCGATCGTCGTGCCGGCGCGTGGTGCGAAGCGGTCCGCAGGACCCGCCCGGGCAGCACGGACCGGCGAGCCGATGAGCGCCGGTCAGGCCCACCTGCGCGCGGCCGAGTCGAGCCTCGCCGCCCGGGCCAGCGGTCTCCACGAGACGGCCGCACCGGGCGCCGTCGCCGCCGCCCTGGAGATCCGACCGGTCGGCAGCGGTGACCACCGGTACAGCGTGCGACGCACGATCCGCACCCGCCGGTTCTGGATCCTGTTCGCCGGTGCCGGCGCGATCGGCGTCTTCGATGAGGGCGTGATCCAAGCCTTCATCCCGAACGCCGTCCATGGGGGGATGGCGGCATCCGCGGCCACCGCCGCCCTCGGGTTGCAGGCGATCGCCTACGTGGTCGGCCAGGTAGTCGGCGGCTGGCTCTCGGATCGGCTGGGCCGCCGGATCGTCGGCCTGCTGGCAGCGTTGCTGGTCGGTGGTGGGGTGATGGCCGCCCTGGGTCTCGTTGCTGCGCTGCCGGCCGTGGCCGTCGCCGGGGTCGTGCTCCACGGGGTCGGGACCGGAGCGACGATCGCGGTGCGCTCGGCGGCGTTCGGGGACGTCTTCGGTGGTGCCAACTTCGGAACGGTCTTCGGACTGCTGGCCGTGGCGTATCCCGTCGGCGGCGCGCTGGCGGTCTACGCGGGCGCGGCCGCGTTCGACAGCACCGGCTCGTACGCGCCGGTCATCCCGATCATCATCGCGGCGGTCGTGGTCTGGGCGGTGTCGCTATGGGTGGCAGGCCCGCGACGGGTGCGGGGCCAGGTGAGGGCAGACCGGCGGCCCTGACCGAGCCTCGGGCTTGGGCCTTGGCGGCCCTGACCGA
>JANONZ010000251.1:0-1621 GCA_031421095.1 Thermomicrobiales bacterium | reverse complement strand
GCCGCCCGCGCTCGTCCCCGGTGGCCCATAAAGATGTGACTTTCGACCCTGCCGCTTCCGTGGCTGCGCGGCCAATCTTGTCTCGAAGGGTGAGGTGACTCTGATGATGAAAGTTCGCGACGTGATGACCCACTCAGTACTATCGGTCCGCCGCGAGGCGCCTCTCAAGGAGGTCGCCTTGGTGCTCGTCGACCACAGGATCAGTGGCGTGCCCGTGGTCGATGTGGACGGCGCTGTCCTCGGGGTCGTATCCGAGGCCGACCTGCTGATGAAGGAGCAGGGAGCCGATGCGGTTCGACACCGACCGCTCGCCCGCTTCCTGGGTGAGTCGCGGGAGTCGCGAACCCAGCTCGCCAAGCTCGCGGCCGTCACTGCCGGCGAGGCCATGACCGCGCCGGCGGTCACGATCGAATCGGGTCGCCGGATCAGCGAGGCGGCCGCACTGATGATCGCCCGAAGGGTGAATCGTCTCCCCGTCGTGGACGACGGGCGACTTGTCGGCATCGTCACTCGGGCCGATCTCGTTCGGGCCTACGTGCGCTCGGACGACGAGCTGGCCAGGACGATCCGCGACGACGTCCTGCTCCGGATCCTCTGGCTCGACCCGTCGGTGTTCACGGTTGTCGTCACGGACGGCGTGGCGTCGATCAGCGGACGGGTCGAGCGCCGCTCGACCGCCGAGATGGTCGAGCAGGCCGTGAGCATGGTCCCCGGGATCATGGACGTTCACGCGGACGTGACGTGGGGGCTGGACGACAGTCGGGGCGAGCTATCCTTGGTCGATTCTGTCTTCCCGTTCGGCCCGCGATGACAGCCGGCTCACGGCGTCCGGAGACTCTGTGGCAGTCGTGGTCTTGCTGAATCGGGAGACCGACGTCGTCCTGCGCGACGGCTCGATCCTTCACGTCCGGCCGGCGTCTCCAGCGGACGAGGCGTCGATCCGGGCGTTCCTCGATCGACTGAGCGCCTGGTCATTGCATCTTCGGTTCGGCACCGCGGCGCCCAACCTCGAGGCCGCCGCCCAGCAGTGGGCGCTTCCGACCACCCGTGGCCACGTGTCGCTCCTTGCGATCACGGGAGCGGACCACCAGGTGGTTGGCGAAGCCAGCTACGAGCAGCTGCTTCACGACCGGGCCGAGATCGCCATCGCGATCGCGGACGACTATCAAGGCCATGGGCTCGGCACCCATCTGTTGGGGCTGCTGGCCGAGATTGCAGACGCCGCGGGGATCGTGACCTTCGAGGCCGAGGTCCTGCCCGAGAACGGGCCGATGCTCGAGGTTTTCCGGGAGAGTGGGCTGCCCGTACGAATCCGAAGTGAGCCCGGCGTCGTCCGGGTCGAGATCTCGACGTCGCTGACACCCGATGCACAGGACCGGTTCGAGCATCGGGAAGAGCTCGCGGCAGCGGCGGCCGTGCGGGCGTTGCTCTGCCCAAGCTCGATCGCCGTCGTCGGCGCGTCGCGCCAGCGCAACCCTCGGGGAGATCTGGAGATTCGGGAGCGCTGGTCCCGGAGGCCGTTGCCGTCTCGGGGTGAGGGACCCGCGGAACAGCGAACGACCCGGAGGGACCTATGCCATCTGTCGTTGATGCGATCTCTGACGTCCCGTCCGTTGATGCG
>JANONZ010000250.1:0-12721 GCA_031421095.1 Thermomicrobiales bacterium | reverse complement strand
GTGGGCGACCCGCCGCCGGCCGTGGGCGACCCGCCGCCACCACGTGGAGAGGCCGGGGGCTTGGGCCGTGGACCGCCGGACGAGGAGGAAGGCTCGACACCGGCGGCCCCCAGCGCCTTGTTGAGCAGGTCCGGGATGTCGATGCCGGTCAGACCCTTCACGGTGGCGCCGGCTTCGGTCACGGTCCGGGTCACGTTCTTGACCAGATCGGACGCGCCTTCGTTGGACACAACCGTCAGCTGGTCGATGTGGCTCATCGGCTCCGCCGCCGCCCGGACGATCTCCGGCAGCATGGAGAGCACGGTCTGGATGATGGCCGCCTCGTTGAACTGTTGATAGGCCTCCGCACGGAGGGAAAGGGCCCTGGCCTCCGCCTCACCCTTGGACAGCACGACACCGGCCTCCGCATTGCCTTCCAGGGTGGTCTGCTTGGCCGTGGCCTCCGCGATGACCTCCACGACCCGGGCCTGCGCCTCGCCGGCGAGCTTCACCCGCTCGGCATCGCCCTGGGCCTGGGCGATCGCGGCGCCCTTGGCACCTTCGGCGCGTCGGATCTGGGCAGCGGCCTCCGCCTCCGCCGGGCGAACGGTCGTGGCCACCAGCTCCTGCTCCATGCGGGCCGCTTCCAGCTGGGCCAGTTCGGTCTGCTTGCGGGTGACCTCCTGGGTGGCCTCAGCTTCGGCCAGCGGTCCGGCCTGGGCGGCCCGGGCCTGGGCGGCCGCGGTCTGGGTCTCGGTCTCCGCGCGGCGCAGGGCCACGTCCCGCTGGGCGTTGATCTTGACCTGCTCGGCCTCCGCCTCGCGGACGGCGGCTTCCTGGTCGGCCGACGCCTTGGCCATGCGCGCGTCGCGCTCGCGGCGAGCGGTCTCCTGCTGGCCGATCAGATCCATATACCCGGACTCGTCACGGATCGCCTGGATCGTGAACGAGTCGATCTGGAGGCCGGACGTCGAGAGGTCGCCCTTGGCCGCGTCCTGGACGGCCTGCTGGAACTTCATCCGGTCCAGATTGAGCTCCTCGACGGTCAGCGTGCCGACGATGGAGCGCAGCGACCCCTCCAGGACGTTCTTGACGATCGAGTCGACGGCCTCTTCCTGGGACTCGAGGAAGCGTTCGGCGGCGTTGCGGATGGACTCGTCGTCGGCACCGATCTTGAAGGTTGCGACGCCCTGCACCGCGACCTTGATGCCCTGCCTGGTCACCGCGTCGGCCAGGTTCACGTTGATCTGGCGAGCGGTCAGCTTGAGCTTGCCGACCTTGTGGATGAGTGGCAGGACGATGACGCCGCCACCGCGCACGACCTTGAGATTGCGCCGCCCGTCCGGGCCACGATCGCGCTGGCCGGAGACGACCAGCGCCTCGTTCGCGCCGGCGACCTTGTAGCGACTGCCGATGTAACTGACGATCAGGACCACCACGACGATGATCATGAAGATGGGGATCACCCCACCCCCGATGAAGTCCACGAGCCCGTCAAACATCCGTTACTCCCGCGCTGGCCGGCGTGGAGGTCGCCGGGATGATGGGCTCCACGATCAGCCCGGCACCCGCGACGCCGCTCACGCGAGCGACCGACCCTGTGACGATGTCCTGGCTGGCCGTGGCGCTGAACTCATGGGTCTGGCCCTCCGCCTTGACCAGCACGCTCCCGTACCGACCGGCCGGGATCCCGACCTGCACGAAGGCGTCCCGCCCGATGAGGTCCCTGGTCGAGAAGGGTTCCGGGGCTTCTGCCTGGCGCAGGGCGCTGAAGACGGCGTAGGCAAGCCCAAGGCCGACCAGGCCGAACCCGCCGCCCCAGATGGCCGCCTGGCCACCGTGCACATCCAGGACCTGGGTCGCGAACAGGCCGCCCACGCCGAACATCGACACGAACGACAGCAGCAGCGGCATGAGCGACACGCCACCGATATCGAAATTGAACGCGGCGCCCAGGATGTCGTCCAGGAGCACGGTGACCAGCAGCAGCCCGCCGCCTACCAGCGCGCACACCACGAAGACGAAATCTTCTACCGGGATGTCGATCATCGGCGCCCGGGCCTCCCCTCGATCCGGCGCGAATGCGTCGGGAAGACAGGATAGCGACCTGGACGTCGCGCGCGTGGGATCGTCGCGAGATGACGTGCCCGGGCGGTCGAGCTCAGTCGGACGGGCCGAACAGGACGGTCAGCCAGCGCTCCAGGGGCGAGACCTGGTGGATGTCGGCACCGACGCGGACGGCCGCCGAGCCCGGCGCATCCTCGGGCAGGGCCGGCGCGTCCGGCGCCAGGCTGAACGGGATCTCCTGATCCGTGCCCATGCCGTAGCCACGTGCCTGCTGGACGACGTAGCGCTCGCGGGCGATCAGTTCGAGTTCGCGCTCCAGGGCCGCCACCTGCCCCTGGCGCACCACATTGCCCTGGGAAATCTCGTCGGCCCGGGTCGTGGCGGCGGCGGCGTCGCCGACCTGGCGGGTGAAGACGATGATGATCCAGACCGCCAGCAGGCCACCGACCACGCCGGCCATCCGTCGCCGGGTGATTCCCGCGATGGGCAAGGCCGCGAGATCCGGGGCGATGGGACTCCGTGGCCCATCCACGATGCCGGGGGGCGCGACGGCGTCGCGATCGCCGAACGTCGCGGCTGGGTCTTGGGGGGTGGCGTCGACCGAGGTTGGGCGGAGCCAGCGGAACATCGGGGGGAGCGTAGCTACCCGTAGCTGGCATGTCAAACCAGCTTGTGTGACAGGCAACCTGTCGCACTCCCACCCGACCATACCGCTAGACTGCCATCCATTCCGAACATCCGTTCTGTCTTGCCCGGGGTCCATCCATGCGCACCTACGCCCCCGCCGATGCCGCCACGGTCATGGCCCGCCTGCTGGAGGAGCCTTCACTGGCCCGCGGCGTCGTCCACCACGCTGTCATCCCGCCCCGTGAAGCTGCCTACGCGGACACGCCTGGCTGGCTTGACCCGCGGATCGTTGGAGGCCTGGCGGAACGTGGCATCCAGCGGCTGTACACCCATCAGGCGGAGGCGATCGAGGCGGTCCACCGCGGCGAGGACGTCGTGGTCGTCACGCCGACGGCATCCGGAAAGTCCCTGTGCTATGCGCTGCCCGCCCTCCAGGCCATCGCCCAGGATCCCGCGGCCCGGGCGCTCTTCCTGTTCCCCACCAAGGCGCTCGGCCAGGACCAGGTCACGGAGTTCGGGGCGCTGGCGGCCTCGGCCGGGCTGTCCATCGTCACCTCCACCTATGACGGCGATACGCCCGCGCCCATCCGTTCCGCGATCCGCACGGCCGGACAGGTCGTGGTCACCAACCCGGACATGCTCCACGCGGCGATCCTGCCGCACCACACCAAGTGGTTCCAGCTGTTCGAGCAGCTCCAGATCATCGTCATCGACGAGCTGCACACGTACCGCGGGGTGTTCGGCGGGCACGTCGCGAACGTCCTGCGCCGGCTGCTGCGGATCTGCGCCCACTACGGGAGCCGGCCGGTCATCGTGTGCTGCTCGGCGACTATCGGCAACCCGGCGGAGCTGGCCAGCACCCTGACCGGTCGGCCGGTCCGACTCGTGGATCGCAACGGCGCACCGGCCGGCGAACGCCACGTCCTGCTGGTGGATCCGCCAGTGGTGGAACCGGCCAGCGGGGCCCGGGGGTCGGCCGTGACCCTGGCCCAGCGCTGGGCCCTGCCGTTCCTGCGCGCCGGTCGCCAGACGATCGTGTTCGGGCGCTCGCGGGTCGCCGTGGAATTGCTGCTCAGCGGCCTGCGCGAGTCGCTCCGGGAGAGCTACGGTCCGCGCACCAGGATCCGCGGCTATCGCGGCGGCTACCTCCCGACGGAGCGGCGCGCCATCGAGCGCGGCCTGCGCGACGGTGAGATCCTGGGCGTGGTCGCCACGAGTGCCCTGGAGCTGGGGGTGGACATCGGCCGGTTGGATGTGGCCATCCTGGCCGGCTACCCGGGTTCCGTGGCGGCGACCTGGCAGCAGTTCGGGCGGGCGGGCCGGCGACAGGGCATGAGCGTGGCGGTCCTCGTGGCGTCCGGGGCGCCCGTGGACCAGTACGTCATCCACCACCCGGAGTTCCTGCTCGAGGGGACGCCGGAAGAAGCTCGACTGGACCCGGACAACCTCCACGTCCTGCTCGCCCATCTGCGCGCGGCGACCTTCGAACTGCCGTTCGCGCCGGGTGAGGCCTTCGGGCCCGGGCCCGCGGACGACCTCCTGGCCTTCCTCGGTGAGGACGGTCATGTCCGCCAGGCGGATGACGGTCGCTGGTACTGGTCCAGCGAGAACTTCCCGGCGTCGGAGATCTCGTTGCGGACAGCCGCACCGGAGAACGTCGTGATCATCGACACGACGCCGGATCGCCCGCGGGTCCTGGGCGAGGTGGACCTGTTCAGCGCCCAGGTCCTCGTCCACGAGCGCGCCATCTACCTCCATGATTCGGTCCAGTACTACGTGGACCGCCTGGAGTGGGGCGAGCGGAAGGCGTACGTCCACCGGGTGGATGTGGACCACTACACGTACGCCAACCGCGCGGTCACGCTCAAACCCCTGGATGTCTTCGCAGAGGCCCCCGCCATCGGTGGGCGACGCCTCCACGGCGAGGTAATGGTCGCGAGTCTCGTGACCCTGTTCAAGAAGCTCAAGTTCCTCACGGACGAGAACGTGGGCTGGGGACCCATCGATCTGCCGGAGCTGGAGCTTCAGACCACTGCCTACTGGCTGACCGCCGAGCGTGCCCGCGATCAGTGGCGTCGGCACGAGCTCGACGTGGCCCTGGTGGGCGTCGGACGCGCCATCCAGACGATCGCGTCGGTCCTGCTGATGGGCGATCCCCGCGATCTTGGGCTCGTGACCCAGGTCCGGTCTCCCCACGCGGAGGAGCCGACGATCTATCTGTACGAGGCGGTCCCGGGCGGCATCGGGCTCGCCGAGCGGCTCTGGCAGCGCCATGACGAGCTGATCGAGGGCGCGGCGGACCTGATCGCCTCGTGCGCCTGCGAAGGCGGCTGTCCGTCGTGCACCGGTCCGCGCCTGGAGCCCGGCATGGACGCCCGGGCCCTGGCCCTGCGACTGCTCCGCGAGCTTGGGGCCGGTGTCCCCGTTCCGGGCGCCCGCCCGTGACCGTCACCGCCGCCGTACCCACGGATCTCGCCCGGCGCCTGGAACGCTTCCGGGCGGCCCGGGCGGACCCGGGCGGCCCGGGCGATCCCCTGCCCTACCGCCGCATCGCGGCTGCTGAGCTTGCGGAGCGGCTCGCCACGACGCTCGACGGTGAGGTCGTGGAGACGCGGGCTGGTCGGTTCGTCCGGCTGGAGGGCCGCGCCACGGATCTGCCGGTTGATCGATCGCGGTTGGCCGGACTGCCCGGTCACCCCCCGTCGGACCGGCCGCTGGTCTGTCTGGACACGGAGACGACCGGGCTCGCGACGGCCGCCGGTACCGTTGCGTTCCTCATCGGCCTGGGCTGGTGGGACGGGCCGGCGTTCCGACAGGTCCAGCTCCTCCTGCCGGATCATGGCGAGGAGGCGGCCCTGCTGGACGAGCTGGCACGCCATCTCCCGCCCGACGCCTGGCTGGTCACCTATAACGGTCGCGGCTTCGATTGGCCGCTCCTCGTTACGCGCTATCGCCTCGCCCGGCGCGCCGCGCCCGTCCACGATGGCCACCTGGACCTGTTGCCGGTCGTGCGCCGGGTCTTCCGCCACCGGATGGACGATGCCCGACTGCGGACAGTGGAACGAACATTGCTCGGGGTCATCCGGCACGACGATGTGGACGGACGGGAGATCCCGGGTCGCTACCTCGGGTTCCTGCGCGGTGGCCCGGCACAGCCGCTGGCCGCCGTGGCCCGGCACAACGATGAAGACGTTCGTTCGCTGGCCCGACTCATCGCCCTGCTCGACGCTGGGTACGCGTCGGCGGACGGCCGTCGGAGCGCGCCATCGGGCGACCTCGCCGGGCTCGCCCGGGCGTTCGTCCGGGCCCGCCGACCGGAGGAGGCCCTGTCGTGCCTCGACGAGGTCCGGGCCCGCGGAGAGGAGCGGGAAACGACGGCATCGCGACCAGCGGGTCCGTCGGGTCCGGTCGCTCCCGGGCCCGATCACGCGTCGGCGGACCGCGACGTCGACAGCGGCGCGCCGCCCTGGTGGTCGCCGCGGGCGCGACCGGACTTCGGGGGGCGGCCACGCCCGGCCGTGCATCGCCTCCTCGGCTGGGACCGGCGGCTCGCCGCCGCGACACCCTGGGATTCTCAGCGCATCGCGACCGATCGCGCGCATCTGCTGCGCCGTCTTGGACGGACGTCGGAGGCCGCCGAGGCGTGGCGCGCCCTGGCCGCTGGGTCCGGGCGCGCGGCGATCGTCGCGAGCATCGAACTCGCCAAGCTGCAGGAGCACCGACTCGGGCGGCCCGATCTCGCCCTCCGGTCAGCCCTCCACGGCCGTGAGCTGGCGGACCGACGCCGCCACCTGGGGATGCCGGAACCGGCCCTGGAGGCGGACCTGCGCTCGCGACTCGCCAGGCTCCGACGTCGGGCGGCGACGACATCAGGACGGGGCGGGCGGGCGGGCCGTCAGCCTGTCGATCGGGTCCGGACCATCGGCACCCGCGGATCCTGCGACCCGGTCGACCATCCCGTCCGGACGTGATCCAGGTCTGGATCGAAGGAGCAGGCCATGGTCCGTCGGTCCCCGGCCAGGGCGTTGAGGTAGTAGGCGTCGTCGGCGTCGGTCGCGGCGAAGGGGTGGTAACCGTCGGTCACCAGCACGATCTCGCCGTCTCGTACGGCGAAGACGGCATCGCGAGCCGCCCCGAGCGGGCCACCGGCGAGCCGATAGACGCGCTGGATGGCCCAGGCCTCGGATCGCCGGAACCGGTAGTGATAGACCTCTTCGAGGACCGCCTCATCCGGCATGTCGTCGACGTCGTGCTTGTGGGGAGGCCAGCTCGACCAGTTCCCGGCGGGCGTCAGGACCTCCACGAGCAGCAGCCGGTCCGCCGGGAAGTCCGGCCCGATGATGTGGTTGATCTGGCGCGTCGACCGACCGGCGCCGCGAACCTCCACCCGGATGTCGTCCGGACGGATCGACACCGACGACAGCCCGGCGGACACCGTGGGTCGGGTGGGGGCCGTCGCGATGGCGACCGTCGTCGCCGATCGTGACCGTGCCTCCGGCAGGGTGATCGTGGCCGTCCGTCCGGCCGGCAGGTAGAACGCTGACGGCAGCGCCTCGAACACGGTCGGGCGACCGGTGAGGACGTGCTCGTCCCCTCCCCCTTCGTCCACGGCGAGGTCCCCGCCGACGAGGTTGACGACGGCAGTCTCATGGTCGGGGCCGCCGATCGTCATCGAGGCGGATCCGGTCAGCGTCTGGGTCCGGAACGACAGGTAGCGCCAACCGGCCATCGGCGGGTCGACCATCGCCGTCCCGTCAGCTCCAGGTCGGACGCGCAGGCGCTCGATCGGGAGGTCGTTCGGCGGCGCCGTCGCAGGGACAGGATCGTCGCTCATCCGCGCACCACGTCAGGGTTCGGAAGCATCGCGTCCGTCACCTGATGGAGCAGTTCGTGATACGAACCGATGAATGCCCGGAGGGTCCGAGCGGTCGGGCCGAACGCATCGAACTCGGCCACGCCCAGGCCGTCGGGTTCGTAGGCGCGCACGAAGTCAGGGAAATGACGGCGCAGCTCATCGAGCATCGCGGGCGGGATCGGATCGTCCATCCGTGGTCGGACGTCCACGTCAGAGGCGTTGAACCGCCGCTGCCAGGTGGCCGGCATCGTGATCACGACGTCCCCGCCGATGAGCTCCGACCAGTGGAGGTGGTGGCGGATCGCGGCCCCGAGTGGCCGCGCCCGAAGGCCGCGCGACCGGAACTCGGCCACGGTCCGCTTGAAGACCGCGACGCCGGACCATGGCAGGGCCGCCGGGTCGGCGACGATCCCGTCACGCTCGGTCTGGACGCGCAGCCAGTCCTCGATCCGGCCCATCATGAGCGTGATGACCGGTCCCATCCGGTCCACCGGGAGATCGGCCGCTTCCCGCCGGCGCAGACCGCGCTCGACCGCCTCGCCGGCGGCCACGGCCTGGGCGACGCTGAACGACACGGTCGCGTTGACGCTGACGCCCTGGAACGTCGCCTCCTCCATGACCCGCACGCCGACCGATGTTGCGGGGAACTTCACGATGATGTTCGGCGCCAGCGTCTCGAAATGCCGGCCCTGCTCGAGCATCCGGTCGAACGATCGGTAGAAGGTCGGGTCGGTCTGCATCGACAGCCGCCCCTGCCGGCCGCCGGATCGCTCGAACGCGGGTCCGAGCAACGGCGCCGCTCGGAGCGACATCTCCTCGACGATCGCCCAGGCAAGATCGACCTCCGTGGCGTCCGGGCGCTCGGCGGCAAGCCCGCGAGCCCGTTCGCGCCAGCGCGAAGGGTCGGACCTCCAGACGTCGGCGACGATGGTCGGGTTGGCGGTCGCGCCGACCGCGCCGTACGAGATCGCGTATTCGAGCTCATCGACGGCACACGAGTCGTTCCAGATGTCGGTCGCCGTCGAGGCGATCGTGCGGCCGAGCGGGCTGTCCGCGAGCGGCGGCGGGACGTCGCCGAAAACCGTATCCATCACCCTCCACGCGTTGACACGGACGCACGCCGTGCTATCGTTCCGCGTCGTCAGGGTAATCGATTACGCGAAATGCGCAAGGAGTGGCGTTGGCCGAGTCGAGGGTGCGGCAACGGTTGTCCGGGGCCCAGATCGTGGTCGAATATCTGGTCCGCCAGGGCGTCCCGCTCGTCGCCGGCATCCCTGGCCATGGAAGCTGGGCCCTGACCGATGCGCTCCTCGATCGGCAGGGCGACATCCGGACGGTCCAGGTCATGCACGAGCAATCGGCGGTCCACCTGGCCGATGGCTTCTATCGCGCCACCGGACGCCCCATCCTCGCCTTCACGAGCATCGGGCCAGGCGCCACGAACACGGTGGTCGGCATGGCGACCGCGTATGTGGACTCGACCGCCGTCGCGCTCATGACCGGCTCGACCCACACCTACATGCGCGGGGCCGGTCTCCTCCAGGAACTCGATCGCCGGCACGTGGCGGACAACCCACGAATCTTCGAACCGGTCGTCAAGGAGTGGTGGCAGCCGTCGCGGGTGGACGAGTTGCCGTTCGTCCTCCATCGGGCCTGGAACCAGATGGTGTCCGGGCGGCCGGGACCGATCCTTCTCGACCTCCCGATGGACGTCCAGGCCGACAGCGCGGACGTGCTGATGCCCGATCCCGAGCGGCGCGAGGCGCGCGGTCGGGTCCGCCCGGCAGCCGACGACATCGAACGGGCCGCAGCGCTGCTCCGAGACGCCCAGCGGCCGGTCATCGTCGCGGGCGGCGGCGCCATAACGGCAGAGGCGAGCCCCGAGGTCACGGCCCTCGCCGAGCGCCTGGGCGCGCCCGTGGTGACGACGTGGAACGGCAAGGGCGCCATCGATGAGATGCACGCGCTGGCCGGGCTCACGATCGGCGACACAGCGTCGTCGTGTGGCAACGAGCTGGCGACCCGGGCTGACGTGATCATCTCGGTCGGCAACCGGTTCACGGACTGGTCCGCTTCTTCGTATCGTGCCGGTGTGACCTTTGCGATCCCGCCGACCAGGCTCATCCAGCTCGACATCGATCCACGGGAGATCGGCAAGAACTACCCGGTCGAGGTCCCGCTCGTCGGTGATGCGAAGGCCGGGCTGACGGATCTCCTGGTGGCGCTCGAGCGGGCCGACGACCGCGGCGCAGACCGACGTGCGGACTACGCCCGGGAGATCGCCCGGCGCAGGACCGACTGGTTCGCCCAGGTCGAGCGAAAGTCCGGCTCCGACGCGGCCCCGATGACGATGGCCCGGGCCGTCCGCGAGATCCAGGCGGCGACCCGCGACGACGCCATCGTCGTGACCGGCGCCGGTCTTCCCCAGGGCATGGTCAAGCAGCGCTGGGTGACCCGCCACCCGCGGACGCACCTGACATCCGGCGGCTTCAGCACGATGGGCTTCGAACTGCCGGCGGCCATCGGCGCGCAGCTGGCCAGACCGGATCGGCAGGTCCTGTCGATCTCCGGCGACGGCAGCTTCCTCCAGTCGATGCAGGAACTCCAGACCGCCGTGCTGGCCGGCGTCCCGGTGTGCGCGGTCGTCCTCGACAACTCGGGCTGGATCAGCATCAAGGGCGGGCAGGAGACGTTCTTTGGACGGGCCGCCTGGACCGACTTCTTGAAACCGGACGGCTCCATCTACTCGCCGGACTACGCCGCGATCGGCCGCGCGTTCGGGATCCACGCGGAGACCGTCGACGATCCGGACACGGTTCGGTCGGCGATCGGACGCGCGCTGGCGTCCGGCGGACCCTCGCTCGTCCACGTGCGTGTGGACCGCGATCTGGCCACGGCCGGGCCGGACAAGACGGGTTGGTGGGACGCCCCGAGCCCCGAGTATCACCAGGAACAGCGCGCCCGTTGGGCCGCCGGCGTAGCCGAGGAGCAGCATCGATGAGTGCCATCGCCCCCACGCCGCGCGATCACGGCGCGATCCGAGCCGTCCTTCGCCGCCATGGCGACGCCCTGCCCCGGGCATCGATCGGGACGGTCCCGATCCTCTGGAACAACGTCGATGTCGCCGAGCTGCGTCACGGCACGGACGCCGCGACGGTCCTCGATGAGATCACCCGGACCGGGTTCGAGGGAACGCAGCTGGGCCTGGGGTTCCCCACGGGCGATGACCTCCGGTCGGCGCTCGGTGCACGCGGGCTGCGGCTCGCCGAGGTCTATGCCGCCATCCCGGCCACGGTCGATGGCCCGACCGACGGGACGATGGCGGAACTGCGTGAGCGGCTCCGACTGCTGCACGAGGCCGACGGCGAGGTGCTCTGTCTGGCCCTCGACCAGTCGCCCGGTCGCGAGGAGCGCGCCGGCCGTGCCACGACGCCAGGCACACCGGTCCTCAGCGATGCCGGCTGGGCGTCCCTCGCCGAGGTCGTCCACGCGATCGCCACGGAAGCACGCGGGCTCGGGCATCGGACGGTCTTCCATCCGCACGGCGGGACCTTCGTCGAGACGCCGGCGGAGGTGGAACGGTTGGTCGCCGCCACCGACGCCGACCTCGTCGGGATCTGTCTCGATGTGGGGCACCTGATCGTCGGCGGTGGCGACCCGGTCGGCACGCTCACGGCGCTCGGTGAACGCGTCACGCATGTGCACCTGAAGGACGTCGACGCGGCGGTCCTCGCGCGCCTCCGGACAGGCGGGCTGGCCGGGTTCGACGCGGCGATCCGCGAGCGTCTCTTCACGGAACTCGGCGCGGGCGTCCTCGACCTCGACGGCGTCATCGCCGCGCTCGTGCGGCGTGACTACGACGGCTGGCTCATGGTCGAGCAGGACAGCTGCTGGGGCCCGCCATCCGAGAGCGCCGCGATCGGTCGACGGGTCCTGGCTGGCGCGCTCCGACGGGCCGGCGCGGCTACCCGGAACGACACGGCCACGACCGCTCCCCACGGCCAGAAAGGTGGCACCTGATGCGGATCGCCCTGCTGGGCGCGGGTCGGATCGGGCACCTCCATGCCCGCCTCCTGATGGCGACCCCAGGGGTCGATGCACTCGTCGTCGCCGACGCCGACCCCGCCCGAGCCGTCGACGCGGCAGGCACGGTCGGAGCGCCCGCGGCAACCTCCATCGAGGCGGCCCTCGAGATGGCCGCGGAGCAGCTCCACCGCCAGATGGGCGGTGGGGACGAGCTATTCGAACTGTCGCGCGAGCTGGAGGCCCTGGCCGCCGCGGATCGGCGGCCTCCGGTCCGACCTTCGCTGCGCGAGCGGGTCTGAGCCGCGGCGAGGGCCGTCGGCGCCACGCCCAGGCTGTCGTGTGACGACGACGATCGGGGACGTCGCTCGCCGGGCCGGGGTCTCCACCGCGACCGTCAGCCGCGTGCTGGCGGGACTCGGCGGAGCCCGCCCCGACACCCAGACACGCGTCCTGGAGGCGGCCCGCGAGCTTGATTACCGGCCGTCCGAGATCGCTCGCGCGCTGAAGCGCCGGTCGACCCAGACCATCGGTCTCATCATCACCGACATCGAGAACCCGTACTTCCCGCAACTCGTGCGTGCGGTCGAGGACGCGGCACGCGACGAGGGATACGCGATCCTGCTCTGCAACGCCTCCGACGACCCGGAACGGGAGGCCTTCTACCTGGACCTCCTCGTCGATCGGCGGGTGGATGGCCTGATCATCGCCGCGAGCAGCCTCGGCGTGCGGCACCAGGAATGGCTGGCGGCGGCGCGCCTCCCCGTCGTGCTGGTCAACACGGAGGCCCCGGACGTCGATCTGCCGTCGATCATGTCGGACAACCGCGAGGGCGGTCGTTTGGCCGCCGGTCATCTCCTCGGGCTCGGGCATCGGCGGTTCGGCTACCTCATGGCCCCACCACGCAACGTGGACGCCCCGGATCGGTTGGCCGGCGTGCGACAGGTGCTCGCCGAGGCCGGCCTGGGGCAGGACGCCCCCGTCGTGACGACGGGTGACCCGCTGGTGGGCGGCGGCGAGGCGGCCATGCTCGAGATGGTCGACCGGGCGCCGGACGTCAGCGCGGTCGTCGCCTACAACGACCTCATGGCGATCGGAGCCCTGCGAGCGCTGCGTCAGCTCGGGCGCCGCGTCCCGCTCGATGTCAGCGTCGTCGGCTTTGACGACGTG
>JANONZ010000249.1:0-4648 GCA_031421095.1 Thermomicrobiales bacterium | reverse complement strand
AGGTCGTCCCCGACAGCCAGGACGGCCGCCGCTGCCGATCCGGCGATGATCTGCGAGAGGCCGTGGAGGCGCCCGACCATCCCAGCCGCGTCGCCGGACAGCCTGCGAACGAACGACCGACGGTCTATCTCCGGTTCGGGTCCGGGAGTCGGGACGATCTCCTCGCCGTCCTTCATCGGTTGATTCGGTGGCCTCCTAGGAGTCATGCGGCGGCGTCGAGGTTTGGCAATCCGGCAAAGAACGCACGGAGACGCTCCATCTCCGCGTCATCGAGACTGTGGTACAGCGGCCGTCGCCAGCGTCCGGCGATGCCGAAGATGGACATGCCGAATACCGACAGGATCGGCGGGATCACGAACAAGCCCACGAGCAGGGCCGCCGGGATGAACAGGAGCAGCGCGAAGCGCGGTTCGCTGAGACGGTCGAGGCGGCTCGACAGGCCCATCCGACGGCGGGCCGGCGCTGAGATCGTGGGCGGGATCGATCCGGTCACGAGGCTCCAGATTGCAGTGCTGATTTCAGGACGCTCAGATTATGCGGTCACAGCATACAACCGCGGTCACCGCGCGCGTGACCTCTGGGCGATCGGGCGTCAGGCTACATCGGGGAAGTGCTGGCGCAGCAACCCCCTGGCCTCGGCGGCCTCGGCGTCCGAGATCGTCCGGTACGGCGAAAGCATCCGCAGCGGGAGATCCTCGAGGCCGGTGCCGAGCTTCGCGATGAGCTTGTCATAGGCGCCATCCACCCGTTGGTCGGCCATAAACGGGACCAGGACTTCGAGATCCAGCCGTCGAAACCACGCGCCGATCTCCGCGGCCTCACGGTGGCGACCATCGCGTGCCGCCTCGAACAGCGCCCAGGAGCGCTTGGGTGCCAGCGCTCCGAACGTGCTGAGCAGGGCCACCTCGCCGTGCAGTGACCCGTAGGCGATCGACTGCTCGGTCAGGAAGTGCATCAGCTCCGGGGCCTCGCGCACGACACCGGCCACGACGCCGAGGTCGGCGGTCATGGTCTTGGTCGCCACGAGGTTCGATACTCGTTCGATGATCTGCCGGTACAGCGATCCGGTCACGATCCGGCCGACGCGCGCCGTGTTGTAGTGCATGAACCGCGAATCGGGGAAGGCGCCGCAGACCGCCGTCAGATAAGCGACGACCTCCGCGTCCGTCAGTGCCGACCACGAGGGCAGCGAGATCTGGAAGGCGCGGAAGCCCAGGTCGTGGGCGATGCGGAGGCGCTCCAGCACGTTCGCCGTCGAGAGCCCGATGACGCCGATCATCGGGGTCGCGTCGGTGCCGGCAAGCTCGTCGCCGAAGACCTCGATGACCCGTCGGAATCGGTCGCTATCGACGGCGTAGCCCTCGCCCGCGGTCCCGAACACGTAGA
Organism: Thermomicrobiales bacterium; assembly: GCA_031421095.1. Lineage (GTDB taxonomy): Bacteria > Chloroflexota > Limnocylindria > Limnocylindrales > CSP1-4 > SPCO01. The sequence continues at coordinate 3,262 of JANONZ010000249.1, read as the reverse complement.
GGTGCCGGAAGCCGGCGTCGAGCGCGTGGCGGATCACGCGCCGGAAGACGGCTTCGTCGAGCTGTTCAGCATCGTCCCATGGGCACACGACAGTGACCATGACGGTGGCGGGGTAGCGAGCCACGGCGGGTTCCGGGTTGGCCACTACGCGGCCGGCAATCGGCCGGCCGCGCGCAGCAGCCGGATGATCTGCTCGGCTGCCTCGACATGCAGCCCCGCGATCGATTCCACCGAGCTCGCCGCGATGTGCTGCGTGAGCAGGACGTCCTGCCGCGAGCTCAACCGGTCGCGCCCCGGTTCCGGCGGTTCGGGCGAGCGCACGTCGAGCGCGGCGTACGCCACGTGGCCTGTCTCAAGGGCGTCGACCAGGGCGTCCTCGTCCACCACGCCACCACGCGAGACGTTCACGATGATGACGCCCGGCTTCGTCTTCGCCAGGAAGTCGGCACCGATGAGCCCGCGCGTGGTGTCGGTCAGCGCGGCGCACGACACGATGATGTCCGAGCGGGCGGCGAGCTGGTCCAGAGACACGAGCTCGACCTCGGAGTCGCTCGTTCCCTCGATGTACGGGTCGCAGGCGATCACCGTGGGCCGGAAGCCGTGCAGCTTTTGTGCCACCAGATGGCCGATCCGCCCGAACCCGATGATCCCGATGGTCCGCGAGCGCACTCGATGGATCTGGTTGAGTTCTGGCCATTCGTAGACGTCCCAGTCGCCCTCGCGTGCCGCCAGGGCGAACGGCAGGAGCCGACGCTGAGCGGCCAGGATCAGCAACAGCGCATGGTCCGAGACCTCTTCATTGTTCGACGTCGGGCAGTTCCAGACGGGGATGCCGCGCGCCTTGGCCGCCGCCCCATCCACGTAGTCCATCCCGACGCTGTAGCAGATGATCCCGGCGCAATGGCTGCCGAGGACCGCGATGTCGTCGGCGGTGAGCCGGCTGGATGTGAAGACCACATCGGCATCAGGGAGCGCCGCGCGGGCTTCCTCGGCTGTCTCGGGGACCAGCAGGCGGATCCCCAGCGGCTCCAGGATGCTGCGCTCGGCGTCGTAGTCCCAGTTCATGATCCGGATCGGCTCGGGGATGACGACGAGCGGACCTTGCGCGAGGTTCATGGCAACCCTCCTGTGAGCTTGAGCAGGCTCCTGGCCTCGCCGTCCGTGGCCGGTCGGCACCGCCGGCGGTGGTCCGGACGATAGCGTAGATTGTCGACAATCTGTCAGGGTTCGGCACGACGATCCGGCGTGGCCGGGTCGCTATACCTGAGCCGCGTCGGCGTCGGGCGGTGCCGAGCCCGTGCGCTGGGCCGCCCGGACGAACAGCACGACCCCGCACAGGCTGATGAACGCCCCGAACTGCAGCGCGAGCTCGATGCTTGCGAGACCGACCAGCGCCGCTCCCACCAGCGGCGCGACGATCGTAGCGAGGTTCACGAGGGTCGTATCGATCGACACGAACGTGACCCCGTACTGCCGTGGCACCGTCCGCATGAGCTCATCGAACAGGATGAGGTCGACGCCCGCCACGAAGAACGCGGCGAACGCGGCGAGCGTTGCGACCACGATCAGCTGGTCGGTGAGCGAAAGCGCCGCGGGGTAGAGCGACGAGACCGTCAGCGCGACGAGCAGGAGGATCCGGGTGCCGCGCAAGCGCGACTGCCGGCGCCAGAACTGGTAGCCGGCGAGGAGCGCCAGAGATTGACCCGTCGCGATGATGCCGATCCAGGCGTCGGGTGCCTCGACCACCGTGACGTAGTAGAGGGGCACCAGCGGCATCACGAGTCGGGTGCCCGCGACGTACACCAGGTGGCGGATGCTGTAGTGCAGGAAGGCCGGCTGGCTGCGAACGAGCGCCAGGCCGGCGCGGATCCGTTCGGCGAGCGACCCACGATGCTCGGCGACCGGCGGCGGCTCCACTTGAGGGATGCGGAACTGGCGTGAGAAGTAGTAGCTGGCGATGCCCGCCAAGGTAAATGTCATGAACACGATCGCGTAGTTGACCGGAGAGGGGATCCGGTCCAGGAACTGGCCGATGATCGCGACGGTGATGGCCATCGTCATGCCCACGATCGACCAGCGACGGCTCATGAGCTCGAGCCGCCCACGCGGTCCGGCGGCGCCGTCCATGACGATCGGGAACAGGACCGTGCCGATCGTCGAGGGGAGCGCGGCGATCGCCCAGATGGCGATGATCAGCGGGATGACCATCTCCCGCGGCGCGAGGAGGACCGCCAGCGCGATCACCCCAAAGGACAGATTCGCCACCATCCGGGCGGTGCTGTACCACGTGACGACATGGGCGTTGCGCTGGAGGTACTGTCCGATCGGGATCGCCAGGGCGGATCCGGCGACGGCAGGGATCGCCGTCAGCAACCCGATCGTGAAGGCGGATCCGCCGAGGCGGGCGACGAGCACCGGCAGGTACGTGGACGCCGCGTTGACGACCCCCATCGCGACAGCGTCCCAGCGCATGACCTTCGCGTTGTGCATCGCGTCCGAGGTCGACGGCTGTCCGGGTCGGCGGCGCCACAGCGGGATGACGGCACGCTGCATGGCGGCCGGGCGACGCAGATGTGGACGCATGGTCGGGTCATCCTCGGAGGCTGGAGTGACGGCCGGACTGGGCACCCGTCCAAGCTTGCGATACGCGCCATAACCCCGCCCCAGTATCGGGACGCGTCGTACCGGGTGTCAAACCGGATTGTCGACAATCGATGGAACACGCTAGGCTGCGGACCATGATGACCAATCCGTCCGGGCAGGCCGCATGACCGAACCGAACACGGGGCACCCCGGACTCCCGGACAGGCACGGTCCCGGGCGCCGCCTGCGCGTCGGTGTCGTCGGTCTGGCCCACTACCACGTCACGGGCTGGGTCGAGACCCTCGAGGGTCTCGAGGACGTTCTGGAGATCGTCGCCCTGTACGACCCTGATCCCGAGCGTGGTCGCACCCTCAGCCCACCGCACCACGACCCGACATTGCGCGCCGCGCTTGGGGAGCGCTACCGGGACTTGCCGTTCGAGACCCGGCTTGACGACCTGATCGCGCGTCACGCGCTGGACCTCGCTCTCGTGACGTTGCCCAACGCCGATGCGCCCGATGCGATCGCGCAGCTCGCTGCGGCCGGGATCCATCTGCTGATCGACAAGCCGGCCGCGCGCTCCGCCGGGGAGTTGCGGCCCGCCCTCGAGGCCGTCCGTGCGTCCGGTGTCCGCGCCGTGGTCGGTCTCACCCGGCGATATGCGCCCGCCATGCTGGCC
>JANONZ010000248.1:0-3123 GCA_031421095.1 Thermomicrobiales bacterium | reverse complement strand
GCGCACCACGCGCAGCTGCTCGGCCAGCGGATATCGGTCGAACAGGAGGGCGTCGAATATCGGCAGGAAGGGGTAGTGGTGGCGCCCCACCTCGGCGACGGATGACGGCGGCGACCGCAGGACGAGAGCAGCTGGTGGCCGCTCGGTCGCCAGGCCGCCGGCCACAGCGGCCCCCAGCGACTCGCCGAAGTAGGCGAGGCGCTCGGGATCAACTTCCGGTCGGGCCGCAAGCGCCTCTACCGCGGCTCGAGCATCGGCGCGCAGGCCGTCCTCGCTCGGGTCACCGGGGTTACCGGCGTAGCCGCGGTAGTCGAAGAGAAGGACGGCGTAGCCGCGCTCGGTGAGCGCTTCGGCGAGCGGCAGCCGATGAGATCGATCGCCGGCGTTCCCATTGAAGATCAGGACGGCCGGACCAGGCGTCGGCTCGGCGCCAGACCGGCTCGGCTGACCGCTGGCCGGCAGGAACCAGCCCGACAGGCGCAGGCCATCAGCGGTGTGCAGCTCTACCACCTGGGACTCGGCAGGCAGGAGCTCCCCGCCGGGGCTTGTCGATCCCGGGAAGTAGATCAGGCTCCGCTGCGTGACGTAGAGATAGGCAAGGACGACCGCCGCGGCCAGTGTCACGATCGTGATCGAGCGCACAATCAGCTCCGGCGAGGAGCGCATCCGATGTCCTCCGGACAGTGTGTGCCTGAGACGTTCGGCCGTGCCCATTGTTACTCCGACTTGCGCGCTCAGGTGATCGTCATGTCGAACGAGAGCGTCGCGCCGAGCGAGCGCACCGTTCCGGAGGAAAAGAAGCGGATGACCGACGAGGGGCTCGTCTACTGGATCGACCACGTCGCGGCACGACACCCGATATGCCGCACATGATGGAACGATCGTGACGAGGTCCGCGCTGTTCCGTCCCTCACGGCCGTACAACGGCCAGGGACGTCGTGGCGAACATGAAGCGGCAGTCAGAGGTCGGGGCTGGGGCCCCTGCGTCTTCGACGGGAACGCCTTGAAAGAGACAGGCCTGCGCCGCGGGATGATCGAACATACCCATCACCTCCGCGATCTGGCCGACCGGAAGCACGCCGGGGTACTGGCTGGCCGGATCGAGCCTGACGATGACCCAGTCCGCGTAGTTGGCCGGCGGGTTGGTCTCTAGAGGTTCGACGAGTAGCAGGGGTTGAGAGCCGCCACTGAACCACGCAGGCTCGTAGCCGCCGCCGTCGACATCGCAGTTGCAGGCGATGAGACGCGCCTCGACGGTGATCGGCCGTCCTGAGAAACATGCCAGCCGGGCCAGGAGCGGGATCCTCGCTAGCGTCGTGACGTCGGTTGGCACCGGCGGACAGTCGGCGGGTCCGACCGCGATCCACGGCTCGCCGTTCTTCCCGGCCAGCGCGACCCAACCGTAGCCCGGGCCGTCGAGCCCCACGAATGAGATCGGAGCGACCTTGTACCAGAGGTAGCCCGAGCCGCTGACCGGTCCATCGAGGACGGTCAACTCGGTGCCGAGCGGCAGCACCGGCTCGTATTTGACGGAGTCGTCGGCGACTCGCGGTTCCGAGCGCATCCGGACCCGATCTGAAACGGTCACGACGACGGTATTCAGGAGCGGATCGATCGGCTTCTTGGAAGGGAATGGCGTAGCCACAGATACGACGGATTGCGCGGCTGTCGGCGCGGTCGGCGACTGCGGCCCCGGGACCAGCGTCGACGAAGGCGAGGGCGATGATGGCCATGAGGAGGGTGTGCATCCCGAGATGAGCACGACGACCATCAGCAGGACGACACCGAAGCGGCTGATCAGCAAGCCACGCCTCGCGAAGAAAGTGCCCCTGGGTCCGGGTCTGCATGTGGAGTCGACCGGATGCGCCGCCTCACGGCTGGCTAGTTGCTCGCCGGTCGTTCCGTTGCTCGGTGGCTGCTCGACAAGCGGCAGCGGCACAACCAGCCCCGTCTCAGACGCCGTAGTTGATGCGCGATACGGCTCCCGCTGGCGGCTCCGTGCCTCCCTCGGGAATTGGAAGGTAGTGGACGGCCCACACGACATTGGTGCCGGCGATGATCGCATAGACCTTCGCGCTGACCGCCACCCGGTTCAGAACGGCGTTGGTGGTCGCGCTGACGCGAACGATGGTGGATTCGCCGAGCATGCCGATCCACACGTTCGTGCCCGAGATCACGAGCGCATCTGGGCGCGAGCCAAGTGGCGTGTTGGCAACGACCTGGTTGGTCGCGGGATCGATCCGCGAGAGGCTTCCGTTCGCCAGGTCAACGTCGCCCCGATTAGTCACCCAAACCGCACCGTTGCCCGTCGCGATGAGGCCACCGGTTGCCTGCGTCGGAATGGTGGTCACGATCTGGTCCGTGGCTGGGTCGATCCGCGTGACCCTTCCGTCAGTGCTGCTGACCCAGACGGCCCCGAGGCCGACCGTCACGCCGTAGGCGTTGGGGATGGCGATCGTCGCCACCACTTGATTGGTTGAAGGGTCGATGCGCATGACCGAACTGCTGTCGGCGTTCGCGACCCAGACCGCTCCCGGAGACACATCGATGGCCCACGGGGACTTGCCGACTGGAATGGTCGCGAGGGTCGCGCCCGTCGCCGGGTCGATTCGCTTCACCACGCCGGGCAACGGGTCGAAATTGGCGTCGGTGTCCGTAGCAGTCACCCACAGCGAGCCTGCGCCGCTCCCGATCGCTTCGGCACGCTGGGTGGTCGTGAAGTCGACCGGCACCACGCTGAGGACGGTATTGGTGGCCGGGTCGATGCGAGACAGCGTGTTGTACCAGCTGGTCACCCATACGCCCGACGGATCGATGGCGACGCCCGCCGGATCGCGTCCCACGGCGACGTTCGCAGCCACATATGGCGGGACGCCAAGGGCGGCGAACAGGCCGCATTTCACCGAACTGCCGTCCGCGATCCGGATCGCCATCCTGGCGGTCCCCTTGGTCGCCGTCTTGATCGCGTTCGCCTGGGTGACAGTGAGGCTCGTGGTGCGGGCGACCGCACCGGTGGAGCTCGTCTTGATCGAGGCGAACTTGATGAGGGTCGTCCCGGCCGAGCTACAGGTGCCCTTGGAGACGACCACGGTGTGGTAGGTCGAGGCCTTGAGCTTGGCGAGC
>JANONZ010000247.1:0-3641 GCA_031421095.1 Thermomicrobiales bacterium | reverse complement strand
TCTCGACGAACTGACTGACGACCTTCCCGACGACTTCCGGCGCTTCATGCGTGAGGCGCCGCAGGCCTGGTCGCCTGAGGTGATGGAAGAGCTTCGCCGCCTGATCCCGCGCGGCGTGATCGACGCCTTGTCGGTGGTCGGGACCGCTGAACAGGTGGTCGCCCGCCTGACCGCTCTCGAGGACATTGGCGTCGGCGAGGTCGTGATGTGGCCCTTCCCGGCCGGCGCGACCAGCGGGAGCACCGAAGGCGCGTCGGACCTGGAGGACTTCGCCGTCCGCTTCGCGGACGTCGTCATGCCCCAGGTCCGTCGTCATACGTCGCGCGGGGCCTACGACCTCGTGGATTGACGCGGGTCGCTGCGTCGCGCAACAGATCATGCACGCGGTCGTCCAAAAAGCAACACTCTATGGCAGATGTTGGTAGACTCCTGCGACCGGCGTCACGCAGCGGCAGGGCGTCGACCGTGCCGGGCTGATGTCAACGAGGTGAACCCACCATGACTTCGACTTCGACCGTGGCGACCAACGCGACGCGCGACCTGGCGGCCTACATCGTCGACTTCCAGTGGGCCGACGTGCCTGCCTCGACTCAGCGCCGAGTCCTCGACATCACCGTCGACGGGGTCGCAGCTGGCCTGTTCGGGTCGCAGCTGCCGTGGTCGCGGAAAGCTGTCGACGGACTGGCCCGCCTCGGCTCGTCGGGCATGGCGTCGGTCTGGGGCCACGGGCGATCGATGGGCCTGGAACACGCCGCAATGCTCAACAGCTCCTTCATCCAGGGGTTCGAGCTCGACGACTATCACGAGTTCGGCCCGATGCACGTCGCGGCGGCGATCGTCCCGCCGGTCCTGGCATGGGCGGAATCGGCCGCGACCCCACCTGACCCCGACGAGTTGCTTGCGGCCCTGGCCGTCGGCATGGAGGTCGGGCCGCGGCTCGGGATCACGATCGGCGCCTACGATCTGCTCGATCGAGGTTGGCATTGCGGCGTGATCTATGGCTCGCTCGCCGCGGCAGCCGCCTTGGCGCGGTTGGCGAAGCTCGACGTCGACCAGACCGAGGATGCGCTGGGGATCGCCGCCACGCAGGCGTCGGGTCTCATGGCCGCCCAGTACGAAGGCATGGTCAAGCGAATCCAGCATGGGTTCGCCGCGCGGGCTGGGCTCGTCGCCGTCGCACTGGCGAGCGCAGGCTATACCGGCATCAAGAACGTCCTCGAGCGTCCGTACGGCGGCTTTTCGAGCACGTTCACGCCCGGCCGCGACATCGACTGGCGCGGCATGGTCGCGGGACTCGGCACCGGCTGGGAGATCGAACGGGACGCGCTCAAGGCATACTCGTGCTACGGCGGGATCCACCCGTCGCTCGATGGCGTGAAGGCCTGGATGGCACAGGGCCTCCTGACCGCCGAGAACCTGCGACATCTCGAGATCACGGTCCCGAAGACGCTCCACGAGCACGCGGCCTGGGAGCTCCGGCCGGAGACGTGGACAGTGATCGGCGCCCAGATGAACATCCGCTATTCGGTCGCCGCGTGCCTCGTGACCGGTGACGCGTTCGTCGACGCGTTCCTGCCGCAGCGCTCCACCGACCCCGAAATCTGGCGCTGCATGGAGAAGATCTCGGTCCGCACGGACGACGCGTGGCAGGCCCGAATCACGGAGCGGCGCACCATGCGCGCCACGAAGCTCGAGCTGACCGACAGCGCTGGCGATCGACATGAGCTGATCGTCGAGTCAGCCACCGGCACGACCGCGCATCCGCTGACGAGCGAGCAGGTCCGGGCGAAGGCCAGCCGACTCCTTGGCTATGTCACCGCCAGCGCCGGCGAAGCGTCCGGCGTCGTCGACGCCCTCTATCGGCTTCCCGAGCCCGGATCGTTGATGGGCGTCATGGACGCCCTCGCCACCGACCGGACGATGCACGCCGACCGCTACGGGTTCTGACGTCCGGATCGGGCCACCAGGTCGCTTCACACACGAGGGATTGACGATGAGACTGACCGTCGCCACCGGCCGCTACGATCGGACCGCGGCTTTGCACGACGGGCGTGTGGTTCCCGAGGGCCTTGATGTCACATGGCTCAAGTTGAACCCCGAGCAGCTGTTCTGGAGGATGATCCAGCACCGCGAGTTCGACGCGTCCGAGATGGCCCTCGCAAGCTTCGTCATCCTGCGCGATCGCGGCGACGATGACTTCGTCGGGATCCCCGCATTCCTATCCCGTTCCTTCCGGCACGACGCGATCTTCGTCAGCAACAGGTCATCGATCACGCGTCCCGAGGACCTTGCGGGCAAGCGCGTCGGTGTGCCCGAGTACCAGATGACCACGGCGGTCTGGCTGCGGGCGACTCTCGAAGAGGACTACGGGGTGGCGCCCGAGGACATGACCTGGCTCCAGGGCAGCCTCGAGCAGCCAGGTCGGATCATTCACACGCCGGTCTCGCCTCCGGGCGTGACGATCCTGCCAGTGCCGGCGGACAAGACGCTCGCGGGCATGCTGGCCGCAGGCGAGATCGATGCGCTCATCAGCCCGCGGATGCCGTCGACCTTCTGGCCCGGTTCCCCGGACGTGCGGCGCCTGTTCGACGATCCGTGGGCGATTGCGAAGGACTACTACCAGCGCACCAAGCTGTTCCCCATCATGCACATGGCCGTGGTCCGCAAGGGCATCGTCGACACGAACCCGTGGGTGCCCCAGACGCTCTACAACGCCTTCCTCGAGGCCAAGCGCTTGGCCGACGTGGATCTGCATGACCCGATCGCCCTGCGCTCAGGACTGCCGTTCCTCGTCCAGCAGGCGGAAGAGGTCGATCGCACGATGGGCAAGGACCTCTGGTCCTACGGGGTCGACGCCAACCGCCGTGACCTCGAGGAATACATCCGGATTTCCCTCCGGCAGGGCCTGATCACGAAGCCGATCGAGGTCGATGACATGTTCCCGGCGAGCGTGCGGCGAGTCTCGCGGATCTGAGTTGGCGAATCATGCGCCGACGTCGGAGCCCATGATGTCCGGCGCGAAGCGACCGCGGCGGATCGGCACCGAGGAGCACTTCGCCATCCCGGAGCAGCTCGACGCCTGGCGCTCCATGGCGAAGAGCGTCTGGGCCTCGCAGGACCTTGAGCTCGTCCGCAGCGGCGGCATGAGCTACCACGGTCAGCGGCTCATCGACGGCCTTTTGGAGCTTGGCGCCGGCCGGATCGCCAAGATGGACGAAAACGGCCTCGACATGGCCGTCCTCTCGCTCTGCTCGCCGGGCGTTCAGCTATTCGATCCCGAGACTGCGAGCGATATGGCGATCCTCGCCAACGATCGCCTCGCCGAGCAGGTCCGGACAAGGCCCGATCGCTTCGCAGGTCTGGCGGTTTTCGCGCCACATCATCCGACGCGCGGTATCGCCGAGATGGAGCGCGCGATCCGCGAGCTGGGCCTGCATGGCTTCATGGTGAACTCGCACACAGATGGCCATTACCTCGACGAACCACAGTTCTGGGGCCATCTCGAGGCCGCCGAAGCACTCGGCGCACCGATCTACATCCATCCGAGGACCCTCCCAGACGCCGTCGGCGGTCCATTCGCGGTCAATCACCTCTCACGCGCCGCGTGGGGCTACGCCGTGGAGACGGCAACTCACGCCCTG
>JANONZ010000246.1:0-2023 GCA_031421095.1 Thermomicrobiales bacterium | reverse complement strand
GACCGTGACGGTCCCGGGCCGGGCCACGCGCCCCAGGTCGTTGCGGCCCAGATCGACCAGCATGACGTGCTCGGCCCGTTCCTTCGGGTCCTGCTGGAGCTCTTCGGCCAGCCGCGCGTCCTCCCGCGCATCGGCACCGCGCGGGCGCGTGCCCGCGATCGGGTGGGTCGTCAGCCGGTCGCCTTCCACCTGGAGGAGCAGCTCCGGCGACGCGCCGACGACCTCGAACGTGGGCGTGCGGACGAAGAACAGGTACGGGCTGGGGTTGACGCGCCGAAGCGAGCGGTACAACCCGATGCCATCCAGCGCCGCCCCGGTGGCGGGATCGGTCGGCAGATCGAACGACTGGCGACGGGCCAGCACGACCTGGATGGCCTCGCCGGCCGCGATGGCGTTCTTGGCCACCCGGACCGCGTGGATGTAGGCATCGCGGCCCAGGCTCGTCTCGACGGGGCGCCCGAGAGACGGCGCTCTGCCATCCACGGCCGATCGTCGGATGCCGGCGAGTTCGCTCGCGCTCGGTCGCGAGGTCCGCTCCAGCGCCTCGAAGATCGCGGTTTCGGCGATCCTGTAGCGGCCCTCCAGGTCCCGCGTCTCCGTGTGGAGTGACGCGATGGCCGACAGGGTGTGCGTCAGGTGATCGAAGACCAGGACGAGATCAGTCTCGATGAAGGCCGCCATGGGAACCCCGACTGGGTCGCGTTCCGGCCGCGGGACCTTTGGCTCGAAGGCCGAGACAGCGTCGTAGGCGAGCGCCCCGACCGCTCCGCCCGTGAACCTCGGCATGTCCTCGGTCGGATGGACTCGTCGGCGTGGGATGAAAGCGCGGATCGCGTCAAGTGGGTCGGCGGCCTCGACCGTTTCGATCGGCAGGTCTGGCGCGTAGACGGGCACGGTGACGGGTCTGGTCTGGATCCGGGCCAGGCCGTCACGGACCTCGAGGAGGCGCCGAGGACCGACGCCGAGGAACGAGTAGCGACCGAGTCGCTCGCCGCCCTCGACCGACTCGAGGAGGTAGGCCGGTCCCCCATCGTCGAGGCGCAGGAAGGCCCCGATCGGGGTCTCGAGATCGGCCGAACGCGTGGCGCGCAGGAGGATCGTGTCTGCGTTGGCGGACAGACGCTTCGTCTGTGTCAGGCTGATCGGATCGGCTGTCGACATCGCTGGTGGCCTCGGAGAATCAAAAACGACCGTTCGTCTCCGGGACGAAAGGTCGTGCCTTCCGCGGTGCCACCCTCATTCGGCTATGCCGCACTTTCGTGACCGACAGGCCCTCCGCGTTGCCGCGGGAACCGATCGGCGCTGCCCGATATCGCTGGCGCTCTGCGCCGGAGCCTACTGGTGGCTGTCGCGCGTGCGACGCCTCGTTCGGTCCGGAGGCTCCCGGGTCCATTCCCTGTCGTCGTCCTTCCGGCTCGCACCGACCGCCGGATCTCTGGTTCGACGTGCGACAGGTACTCGTCCCGTTCACAGCCCGTTGTTCCTGATGTCCGCGGAGTATGGGCGGGCCACCGCAAAGGCGTCAAGCGCACCGCAGACACAACGGTGACCCGACCCATCAGAGGAGTTCTGCGATCAGCGTTGCAGCGCGCGCCGCGCCGTCGCGCTCCACCGGCCGGTAGGGCGGTTGGCTCCCGATGTCCATTGCGATCGCTTCCGCGATGGCCACAGGCGTTGCCGTCGCATAGTCCATGCATCGGCCGGCGTCGTAGCGGTCGAGCCGATGACGAACGTGAAAGTTCTGCTCGAAGTGATGGCGCAGCGGAAAGTAGAGGAACGGTCGGCGGTTTGCGGTCAGCTCCATCGTCGTCGTCAGGCCGCCTTGAACCACGGCAAGGTCACAGGCTGCGAAATGCCGGTAGAGCTCGTGCACGTACGCGCGGATCTCGACGCCCGCGGGCTGCGGAAGACTCGCCGGGTCGATGCGTGGACCGGCGACGACGATCATCCGGAGGGCAGGGACCCGCCGCTTCGCTTCGGGGAACGCCTCGATGACCCGCCGCAGCAGGTCGCCGCCGACACC
>JANONZ010000245.1:0-3003 GCA_031421095.1 Thermomicrobiales bacterium | reverse complement strand
CGAACACCCGTCCAAGGAAGCGTCAACGGAAGGACGACACACAGATGAAGAGAATGATCACAGGGATGACCCTGGCAGCAGCACTGCTGCTGGTTTCGGTTCCGGCCGCCTTCGCGGGCAGTCCGACCTGCTCCGACAATTTCCTGGAAGTAGCCAATCATGGCGAGCATGTCCTGGACTACGTGAACGGCCCCGGTGGAGCGGCAGGAGGGAAGCCGGCTCACCTCGGCGCTCGGCCGGGGGGCCCGGCACCCGGAGCCTCCTTCTGCCTCGACCAGGCGAAATCACCCGGATTGCACTTCTAGCAGGCCGAGCACCTCGATGCGGCCGCGAACCGGCGATCCCGCCTGAGGACCCGCTTCACGCCGCGATCAGGGGTCGGGCCTCCTCGGATGTCGCTACCATCGCAGTGACAACCTGAGGAGGCCAACCCCACCGTGACCGAATTCGCCACAGACGCACGCGTCATCGATCCCGACGCACCGCAGTACAACGCCACGCTCGTCCAGCGCGACGACCAGCACGAGAGCCTGGCCTATTTCGTCGTCCGTTTCGACGGCGACCCGACGCCGTTCGAGTCCGGTCAGTACATGACGATCGGTGTGATGGTGGACGGGCGGATCGTGCAGCGGCCGTACTCCGTAGCCTCGCCGCCCAGCCGCGCCGGAGATGGGTACGAGATGTACGTCCGGCTCGTCGAGGGCGGCACGTTCACGCCGCTGCTGTGGCGCCTGCCGGTCGGCCACCGGATGCGGATGATCGGTCCCAAGGGCAAGTTCACGCTCGAGCCCGCCGACGACCGAACCCACCTGTTCATCTCGTCGGGGACGGGCAGCGCGCCGTTCGTGGCGATGATGCGCGAGATGCTCACCGACGGAGCGCCGCGCCGGGCAGTCTTCCTCAACGGCGTCTCCCACGAGCGCGATCTCGGCTACCGTGCGCTCCTCGAGGGCTGGGAGCGGAGCGGCGATTACCCGGTGACGTTCATCCCGACCGTCTCGCGCCCTGACGATCCACGCAACAGCGGCTGGACAGGCCGGACCGGACGAGTCGAGTCGATCGTCGGGCCGGTCTGTGCGGAGCTCGGCCTCAACGGCGACAACACGATCGCCTACCTGTGCGGCAACCCCGACATGATCCTGTCCGCTGGGGCGACGCTCCTGGATCTGGGCTTCCCCGAGGCGTCGGTCAAGAAGGAGCTGTACTGGCCCAAAGGCAAGGAACCCAAGGGGGCGGCAACGAGCACGGATTGAACGGCGATTCGCGCCTCACTCCTCGCGTGAGGCCTCCAGCCGGTCCAGGATCAGCCGCGTGACGCCCTCGACCGGGATGCGCTCCTGAGCCATCGTGTCGCGATCGCGCACGGTGACCGCGCCGTCCTCGAGCGAATCGACGTCGACGGTGATGCACCACGGCGTGCCGATCTCATCCTGGCGGCGGTACAGCTTGCCGATCGCGGCGGTGTCGTCGTAGACGGCCATCATGTGGCGCTTGAGGTCGCCCTTGATCCGGTGGCACAGCTCGACGATCTCGGGCCGCTTCTTGAGCAGCGGCAGGACGGCGACCTTGTATGGCGCGAGATCTGGGTGGAGCGCCAGCGAGACGCGTGTCTCGCCGCGGACCTCCTCCTCGCGGTAGGCGTCAATGAGGAACGTGAAGGCCGCTCGGTCCGCGCCGGCGGCGGTCTCCACGACCCACGGGACAACGTGCTCATCGGTCGCCTGATCGAAGTACTCGAGCTTCTCGCCGGACGCCTCGCTGTGGCGCGACAGGTCGAAATCGCCGCGATTGTGGATGCCCTCCAGTTCCTTCCAGCCGAACGGGAAGCGGTATTCGACGTCGATGGCCTTCTTCGCGTAGTGCGCCAGCTCATCCGGGGCGTGCTCGCGAAGGCGCAGCCGGGACGAAGTGACGCCGTACTGCTCATACCAGGCCAGGCGCTTCGGCAGCCACTCCTCGAACGCGGCCGCTGCAGCTGCCTCGGGCCGCACGAAGTACTGCATCTCCATCTGCTCGAACTCGCGCATCCGGAAGACGAAGTTGCCGGGGCTGATCTCGTTGCGGAATGACTTGCCGATCTGGGCGATCCCGAACGGAAGCTTCTTGCGCGAAGACTGCAGGACGTTCTTGAAGTTGACGTACGAGCCCTGGGCCGTCTCCGGACGCAGGTAGATGACCGAGGCGTTCTCTTCGACCGGGCCCATGAACGTCTTGAACATGAGGTTGAACCGGCGTGGTGGCGACAGCGGCCCGCCGTCCACCGGGCAGCGGAGGCCAAGCCGCTCGACGATGGTCGGATCGTCGAGGTCGGTCGTCGAGATCCCTTCGGTGCCCGGCAACTCGTCGAGACGGAAGCGGCGCCGGCAGGTCAGGCACTCGACCAGCGGATCGCTGAACGACCCGACGTGACCAGACGTCTCCCAGACCTTCGGGTGCATGAGGATCCCGGCATCCAGACCGACGATATCGTCCCGCTCCTGGACCATGGAGCGCCACCAGGCCCGCTTGACGTTGTTCTTCAGCTCCACGCCGAGGGGACCGTAATCCCAGACCGCGTTGATGCCGCCATAGATCTCGCTGGATGGGTAGACGAAACCGCGCCGCTTGGCCAGCGAGACGATGGTTTCGAGGTCGGCCATGGCGGGCGCGACATCGGCGGCGTCGGTCACAGGATGCTGGGTCACAAGAGTCTCCGCTGGTCGACCGGCCGAGGCATGGGCGGTCGCGGGCTGGATGGGTCGCCCGATGCTAGCAGAGGTGATCCCGAGGCCCGCCTCAGACAGGCGGGAGGCTCTCGGCGAGGACGCGCTGGACGTTGCCGCCCATGACCTTGGCGATCGCGTCCTCGGCGAAGCCGGACTCGATGAGCGCATCGGTGAGCTGGACGAGCCCTGTCGCGTCGAACGGCACCTGGACAGCGCCATCGAAATCGGAGCCGAGGCCTACATGTTCGACGCCGGCGACGCTGACGGCGTAGCGGATGGAGCGGGCGATCGACGCGAC
>JANONZ010000244.1:0-3283 GCA_031421095.1 Thermomicrobiales bacterium | reverse complement strand
CGCTCTGGCAATCGCCTTCCCGCCGGCTTCCGCCGCCCTGGCGTCCAGCCCGGCCCCAACCACGGTATGGATCAACGAGATCCACTACGACAACACCGGGACTGACGCCGACGAGTCGATCGAGATCGCCGGCCCCGCCGGCACGTCCCTTACCGGTTGGTCGATCGTTCTGTACAACGGCTCCGGCGGGGCGCCTTACGGCCTCCCTGCCACCCTCAGCGGCAACCTCCCCAACGAGCAGAACGGATTCGGTACGGCGTCCGTCTCGATCGTGGGACTGCAGAACGGATCCCCGGACGGGATCGCCCTTATCAACGGGACGACGGTCGTCCAGTTTCTGAGCTATGAAGGCTCCTTCGCCGCTGTCGGCGGCCCCGCGAACGGGCTCGCCTCGTCCGACATCGGGGTAGCCGAAGTCGGCACCGAGCCGCTTGGTCGATCGCTGGCGCTGACCGGCACCGGCACCACCTATCAGGACTTCACCTGGAACGCGCCGGCCACCTCGAGCTTCGCGTTCATCAATCCAGGCCAGTCCTTCGGCGTCGTCGCCGACGCCCCCGTGACGCTCACGTGCGGTGGCGCCCTGGCCGCTGTCGAGGGCCTCCCTGCTGCCACCCGCCAGATCACCGCCACAGATCCCGACGACACGGTGATCGGCATCGCGCTGACAAGCGTGACGTCGGCCAACGCGAACATCACGCTCGGCGCCACCACCCCGGCCGCGGCCGACGGCGGCACCGCAAGCGCGACCCTGACGGTCGGAACGGCCAGCCCGGGCGTCCACAATGTCGTGCTTACCGCCGGCAATGACGATGCTGTGCCGCAGACGGCGACCTGCTCGATCACGGTCACGATCCTCGACGTGCGCTCGATCGGTGAGATCCAGGGGTCGGTCGGGGATTCGGCCAACGGCCTGACCCACCGTTCGGCCTTCGCTCCCGCCTCGGGCAACAGCCTTGGCCAGACCGTCGCGACCCGGGGCGTCATCGTCCAGAAGACCGTGGCCAGGACCTCCGCCGGCGCGCGTAACTACGGGTTCTTCCTCCAGGAGCCGGCGGCCGCGACCGACGGTGAACCGAAATCCTCCGACGGCATCTTCGTATTCATGAGCACGACCTCAACGTTGATCGGTGGATACGCGCCGCAGGTCGGCGACGAGGTGATCATCACGGGCCGCGTGTCCGAGTTCTTCTTCCTGTCCCAGCTCTCGAGCGCTGCACTCGTCGCCATCGTTCGCCAGGGCGTGGACGTCGAGGCGGAGGTCCCCGCCTTCGAGATCGATCCCCCGGCGAACCAGACCGCAGCCAATCGATACTGGGAGCGGCGAGAGGGCATGCAGGCGCAGGTTCCCGCCGGCTCCCTGGTCCAGGGCGGCCGCAACGTGTTCGCCGGCACGGCCGATGCCGAAATCTACTTCTATCGCGGCGACTATGCGCCTCTGGCGGATCGTTCGGACCCGTACGCCCGGCGGATCTTCCGGGACGCCCACCCGCTCGATGATGTCCAGGACCAGCTGTTCGATAACGGCAACGGCTTCCGGTTCGTCATCGGGGCCCTCGGGGTCAAGGCGACGACCGGCAACCAGAACGTCCTGCTGACACCTGCTCGAACCAACGACGTCGTGACCAACGCCCCGGTGGGTGGGGTCTACTTCAGCTTCAGCAAGTACCAGGTCATGGTCGCCGACCAGCCGACGTTCACGGCCGGCGCGGACCCATCGCAGAACGGCGCCCCGACGCCCCCGGACGTCGCGTTCGATTGGACCAGCGCCACGTACAACGTCGAGAACCTCTACGACTTCCGTGACGACCCGACGGACGGCTGCGACTTCGTCGGCAATGCTGGCTGTCCCGGTGTCAGGCCGCCGTTCGACTATGTGCCGGCCAGCGCGCAGCGATACGACGATCAGCTCACCATCCTGGCCACGCAGATCATCGAGGATCTCCACGCGCCGGACCTGATCATGACCCAGGAGGCTGAAGACCAGGACATCTGCTCGGTCAGCGGCGCGGCTCTCACCTGCGCCGGCGCCGAAGCCGGTGACGGCTCGCCTGACACGCTCCAGGAACTCGCCCTGCGGATCGCGACCCTTGGTGGCCCCGTCTATGCCGCCGCCTTGGATCGCGATGGCGCGGATGACCGCGGGATCGTGTCCGGCTTCCTGTACCGCACAGATCGCGTGGAGCTCCTGCCGGTTGCCGGGACCGATCCGGTCCTGGGCGCCGCCACCGGCGTCGTCTATGACTCCGAACCGCTGGGCTTCAACGGGGATGTCGAGAACCCGAAGGCGCTCAATACGGATCTGCCGGCAGACTTGCAGATTGGCTCGACCCTCGACGGAGGCAACGTTTTCACGCGACCCCCGCAGGTCGGCCACTTCCGGGTCTGGCGCGACGGTGTCGGCACGAGCGTCTTCATCGACGTCTGGGCGATCTCCAACCACTTCAGCAGCACGCCCGACGGCCGCGTCTTCCAGCGGACCGAGCAGACCGCCTATCTCGCGGCGATCGTCGATGCGATCGAACTGTCAGATCCCGGTGCTCGCGTCATCGCCGGCGGTGACTTCAACGTCTTCCCCCGGCCCGACGATCCATTCACTCCCGGACAGCCGATCGGCTCGAGCGGGCTCGTTGGGCCGTCGGACCAGTTGGCTCCGCTCTACGCCCAGGGCCTTGCCAGCCTCTGGGACGCGCTCGTCGCGGAGGTCCCGGCGGCCGCCTATTCGTACGTCTTCCAGGGCCAGGCCCAGACACTCGACTCCCAGTTCATCAGCGACGACCTCGAAACCGAGTTCGAGGCCTATCGGGTCGCCCACATCAACGCCGACTTCGCGGCTGACTACCCGGGCGACGGCGCTCGTGGGGCGAGTGATCATGACCCGTCGCAGGCACGCTACGCCCTCGCGGTCACGATCGCCCGCCTGGATGCCCTCGTCTTGTACCTGGATGCAGCCGGCGAGCTGCGTGGCAACAACACCGTCAAGAATCTGCGAAGCAAGCTCACCAAGGCCGCCCAGTTCCAGGCTGCCGGCAAGGTGGACGCGGCTCGATCGCAGCTGATCGCGTTCTCCGACCAGGTCGCGGACTTCTCGCCACAGTTCATCGATCCGGATGTGGCCGCCGGTCTTCGGGAGGAGGTGGCAGTCCTGCTCGGGGGCTGACCCCGTCAGTCAAGACCTCGACGCCGGTGGGGCCTCGGCTCCCGCCGGCGCTCGCGGCCCGTTAGCATCAGCGCGTGCTGGTCGAATCCGTCCCCAACGTCTCCGAGGGTCGGCGCCTCGACG
>JANONZ010000243.1:0-2528 GCA_031421095.1 Thermomicrobiales bacterium | reverse complement strand
TCAAGGAGCCCGATCTCGCGTAGGAGGAACGGCGCGCACGCGTCCCGCTCCGCGGTCGTCGGCTTGTTGAGCGGCGGGGCACAGCGGACCGCCGCCGCGATGTACGTGTCGGTCAGGGTCAGGCCGTCGTCCGCACGGCGGGAAGTCGGCCGGTCCGCCAGGCCCTCGGCATGCAGGGCAGCCCACAGGAAATCGCCGGACGCATCGCCGGTGAAGACGCGGCCGGTCCGGTTCCCGCCATGAGCCGCCGGCGCAAGGCCGATGAGGAGGATCCGTCCGTCCGGATCGCCGAAGCCCGGCAGCGGCCGACCCCAGTAGGGTTCGTCGCGGAACCGGCGGACCTTCTCGCGCGCGACCCGCTCGCGCCACTCGACCAGGCGCGGGCAGCGCCGGCACTCGACGATCTCCGCGGTCAGCGCGGTGAGCGCCTGGCGGTCCGTAGCCCGATCCGGCGAGACCAAGCCGGCCGGCCTACTTGAGGAGGAGCTTGTCGAGTCGCCGCGACGTGATCGCGAGGCCGATGACGCCCACGACCAGCAGGTACGCGACGTGAACGAGCAGGACCGGCGAGATCGCCCCGACCGTCAGTGCCCGGATGAGGTCGACGCCCTGGTAGAGCGGCGTCAACTGGACGAAGATCCGCAGCGCCTCCGGGTAGGCGTCGATCGGATAGAACGTGCCGGAGAACAGGAACAGCGGCAGGACGACGAGCTGGATGAGATCGAAATCCTGATACGTGCGCATGAACGAGGTCGCCGCCATCCCCACCGCCCCGAAGGTGAATCCGACGAGCAATGCCGCCGGCACCGCGAGAATGACCCACGGCGAGATGAACAGCCCCAGGAGGACCATGACGCCCATGAACCCGACGGCGTACAGCCCGCCGCGGATGAGCGCCCATGCCAGCTCCCCGAGCGCGATATCGCCGGGCGCAAGCGGCGTCGAGAGGATCGCCGTGAACGTCTTGTTGTGGTTGAGCTTGAAGAAGAAGTTGAACGTGCTCTCGTTGATCGCCCCGTTCATCGCCGCGCTCGCCAGCAGGGCCGGCGCGACGAACAGCTGGTAGCTGATCTCCTGGCCGCCGGGGCCCGGGATCGTACCGATGAGCGCACCCAGGCCGAAGCCGATCCCGAGCAGGTAGAAGAGTGGCTCGAAGAAGCCCGACAGCAGGATCATCCAGCCGTGCTTGTAGACATACAGGTTCCGCTCGACCAGGCGCATGGAGCGGCGGCTTCCGAGCGTGAACGAGGGCATGACCCGCAGCGCGGTCATCCATGCACCAGGCGGCGGTCGATGTTCCGCACGGTCAGCCACGCCCCGACCGTGGCCAGCGTCGTCAGGTAGATGACATGGACCGCGGCCGCGAGCGGGTCGTCCGCGATCGTCCCGAGCGACAGGCCGCGGGTGAGCGCCACGCCGTGGTACAGCGGCGTCAGCCAGGCCAGCGTCTGGAGGATGGCCGGCAGCGAGCTGATCGGGAAGAACGTGCCCGAGAAGAGGAAGAGCGGCGTGATCCCGAACCGGAAGATCGCGGCGAACGTGTTGGGTGTCTTCTGGGTGGCCGCGAACGCCGCGATCGGTCCCGCGAAGGCCATCCCGGTCAGGACCGCCGCGGGCATCGCGAGGACGATGAGCGGTGACTCGGCCGCCCCGAACAGCACGATGACGATCGTGAAGATCGTCGTGATGAGCGTCAGCCGGGCGACGATCCAGGCCAGGTTGCCTAGCGCGATGTCACGCGGCGAGATCGGCGTCGCATGCATCGCCTGGAAGATCTTGTTCCAGGTGAGCCCATTGATGATCGGGAACGTCGCCTCGAACGAGGCGGACTGCATCGCGGTCGCGGCCAGCAACCCTGGCGCCAGGAAGACGAGGTACGGCACGCCACCGAGCGCCGAGCTGTTCGACACGTACGAGCCCAACCCGAGGCCCATCGCGGTCAGGAACATGACCGGCGAGAGGAACGAGGTGAAGATCGACGCACGGAACGTCCGCCGGTACTGGAGGAAGCGGTGCTCGAAGACCCGTCCGATGGTCGATGACGGCCGGGCGAATGCGGTCATCCGGGCCGCCTACTCGATCAACGAGCGGCCGGTCAGCCGCAGGAAGACATCCTCCAGCGACGAGCGGCGAACCAGGACCGTCTCCGGCTTCAGGCCCCGGTCGTGGACGGCCACCGCGGCCGCCTCGCCGTCATCGGCGTAGAGCAGGATCCGGTCCGGCAGGTGCTCGATGCGCTGGGCGATCCCGTCGAGCTGGCCATCCAGCGTCTCGGCGATCCCCGGGGCGAATCGCAGCTCGGTCACCTCACGGGTCGAGTATTGCTCGATGAGCTGGCGCGGGCTGCCCTGGGCCACGATCTTCGCCTTGTCCATCACGACCAGGCGGTCGCACAGCTGCTCCGCCTCGTCCATGTAGTGGGTCGTCAGAACGAGCGTGACGCCACGCTGCTTGAGGCGGTAGAGGCGGTCCCACAGCAGGTGGCGCGCCTGCGGGTCCAGGCCGGTCGTCGGCTCGTCCAGGAGGAG
>JANONZ010000242.1:0-2012 GCA_031421095.1 Thermomicrobiales bacterium | reverse complement strand
AACATCCTGGCCGCCGTGCCACCGACGCCGGAGATCGGGGCCCTCCTGCCCATCTCCGGGCCGCTGGGCATCGCGGGGTCCATCGCGATGCTGACGATCACGGGTGTCGCGCTGGTCCTGCTGCTCTCGCGCTCACAGGACATCCCGCCAGGCACTACGTGGGGTCTGGTGGCGGGTCAACCGGGGCGGCAGCGACTTCCGCTGCCAGGTTTGAGCCCCGTGCCGCCAGCCAACCATCACGACGACCTTCCGCCGCTCCCGACAGGTCTTCGTACCTGAAGCTGACGTCTGGTTCTTGCAGGAGCACCGGGCGGAGGCCAAGAGCTCGGCGTTCCCGAACCTGGATCTTGGCTTGTGTCCAGCTGGTGCACATTCGGCCTGGATCCTGGGGGTTTGGACGGCCGGAACGAGCCGGACGACGGTCTGGGCGGGCGGTTCACGCTCGGATTTGTCTCAGGAGCGTTGGCGACTCCGCCCAAGGTGCACCACATGGACCGAAGCCAGAAACGTGGGGGTGCCGGTCGACTCGCGACCGCCCGATGGGCGACGAGGCGCAGCAGACCACCGGACCGATGCCACTGGGCCTCCTGGCGCGCCGACAGGACCATCGGGCGGAGACCGAAGCGAGGACCGCCGGGCTTAGGCGGGTCCGCAAAGTGACCCCCTGGATGGTCCGCAAAGTGACCCCCTGGATTGACGGCATCGCGCCGCTGACCGACAATGTCGGCCGCGACCAGGACCGAGGCGGACACGTTCGGAGGGAGCAGCTGTCGTGGCATACCGAGCACGGGTGATCGACGGCGAGCTGGCGCAGTCGCTCCAGAGTATCGGGGCAGTCGTCATCGAGGGGCCAAAAGCGTGCGGCAAGACCGAGACCGCGCGTCAGGTGGCGAAGAGCGAAGTGCGGCTCGACGTCGACCAGATGGCGCGCCAGGCGATCGCCATCGATCCATCACTGGTGCTCGACGGCCCCACTCCTCGCCTGATCGACGAGTGGCAGATCGCGCCAGAAATCTGGAATCATGTCCGTCGCGCGGTAGACGATCGCGGCCAACGCGGGCAGTTCATCCTCACTGGCTCGGCGGTGCCGCGGGATGACGAGAGCCGACACACCGGGGCCGGGCGGTTCATCCATCTGCGTATGCGCCCCATGACACTCTCTGAGACCGGGCACTCGACCGATTCGATCTCGTTCGCAGACGTCGTCGCGGGCAAGTCCGTGGCCTGTCCCGACCCTGGCTTGACGGTCGGCGACCTCGCCCAGCGGGTCGCCATCGGAGGGTGGCCCGTGCACCTGGGGCTGAACGCGAATCAGGCTCAGCGCGCGATGCAAGGCTACCTCCAAGACATCTGCAACGTTGATGTTCGCCACATCGATGGCGTGCGGCGCGATCCCAAGTCCGTCATGCGCCTGATCCAGTCTCTCGCTCGCAACACTGCCTGCCCCGCGACCTTGCAGTCGATCGTTGCGGACGCCAACGGCAAGGACGGTGCAATGAAGGCGGAGACGGCCCGAGACTACCTCGATGTCCTCGCCCGGTTGCTGATCACCGATGACGTCGCGGCGTGGAAGCCGGATCTTCGCTCGAGGGCCCGGCTCCGGGCGGCCTCGATCCGCCATCTTGCCGATCCCGCACTGGCGGTCGCAGCCGCGAAGGCGTCGCCCGCCAGGCTCCTCACTGACCTCAACTGGTTCGGGTTCCTCTTCGAATCGATGGTGGTCCGCGACCTGCGGGTCTATGCAGAGGCGCTGGGAGGGCAGGTCTTCCACTACCGTGACGAGAGCGGTCTCGAGGCGGACGTGATCATCGAGATGCCCGATGGTCGGTGGGCTGCATTCGAGATCAAGCTCGGCGCGAGCGCGGCCATCGTCGACGCCGCTGCAGCCAACCTTCTCTCGCTCCGGGACAAGGTGAATGCCGATCCGCCCGTCGCCCTCGGGGTCATCACGGGGACCGGTTACGGGCTCGTCCGCAAGGATGGTGTGCTTCAGGCGCCCTTCGGGGCGCTGT
>JANONZ010000241.1:0-3257 GCA_031421095.1 Thermomicrobiales bacterium | reverse complement strand
GTCCGTGAGACGACCCGGACACCGCGGGAAGGTCGTGCCAGCGGCTACTCGCGGCGATCGGGAGACCGTCAAGCAACTGGCGGCCTTCGACGCTGCGAACGGCTGGCCATTCGACTTCGCCTTGGTGCTCGTGGTCTACGGCTCGCTGCGTCTCATCGGGCTTCTCTTCTCGCCTCTTCGCGCCATCGCCCGGATGGCAACTGCCCGATCGGGCAACCGGGGACGCTCCAGCGCCGTGCGGCGCAGATCCCGAGTCGGCGACCGAGATGACGATGGACAACGACACCAGCACCGACCGGCAAGTCGGTAAAAAGCGCCCCCGGCAGGATTCGAACCTGCGACCTTCCGCTTAGAAGGCGGCTGCTCTGTCCACTGAGCTACGGGGACGTGGCGCGAGTCTACCGCTCCGGGTCGTCTGACGGCCGTCCGCGCACGGCGCGCTCGTGCCGACCACGGATTCGGCCGTGATAGACTCCGCGACCCATCGTGCCGACCAAGATCGGCGCAGGGTCAGGGAAGGCTCGTAGGCCCATGTCGGCACCTCCGCTCCGCGCGTCCGGCGGCGGCACACTTGGTCCCGCGCGCGTTACCTCGGCGGGCCAGCTCGCCCTCGAGCTGCCGCTCGCGTTGCCGTCGATCGAGCTCGCGCCCGAGTGGAAAGACCAGCAGCGTCTGTGGGGCCCCACGTTCCATCCGATGTGTTCGTACCTGGCGAGCTTCCCGGCGGCCCTGACCCACGCATTCATCGCCCGCTATTCGCGCCCGGGTGATGTCGTCCTCGACCCGTTCTCCGGACGCGGCACGACGCCGCTCCAGGCATGCGCCGAGGGCCGGATCGGGGTCGGCAACGACCTGAACCCGTTCGCCCACCTGCTGACCGCGGCCAAGGTGGAGCCGGCGACGAGGGCTCAGGCGAGCACGCGGCTGACCCAGCTACGTCTCGCCTGGAACACAACCTCAGCCGAATGGGTCGCGCTCGGCGTGCGTGTGGCCACGGCCCCGGATGCGCCCGACGCGCTCGTCCCGTCCGCTGGTTCCGGAGCGCGGGCAGGTGACGGTGTCGAACGCGTGCCGGCCGAGGTCGCCCTCGCATTCCACCCGCGGACGCTGGCTCAGATCCTGTTCGTCCGGTCCACGCTCCACCTGGATGACCGGACCGACCGCTTCCTGGCCGCGGCCGTGACCGGGATCCTGCATGGCAAGAGCGCCAGTTATCTATCCGAGCTCATGCCGAACACGTTCTCCATGGCTCCGCGCTATGTCCGGGACTACGCCGTCCGGACCGAGTTCGCGTCGCCGGACCGCGACGTCTTCGATGGCGTCGCCAAGAAGCTCGACCGGCTATTCCGCCAGGCGCCGCCACCGCTCGATGGGATCGCCCTGCTCGGTGACGCACGTGATGTCGCAGCGCGAGCGCGGGCCGCACTCCAAGCGCGCGGCCGGTCCGATCGAGCACGCCTCGTCGTGACCTCCCCGCCATACCTTCGCGTGGTCAAGTACGGCTACTACAACTGGCTGCGCACATGGTTCCTGGGCTTCGACGCCCGGGCGATCGATGCCGCCCTGGACGACGCCCATCATCGCGAGCCATATCTCGGATTCCTGCGTGAAGTCCTCGCCGGCCTGCGGCCGGTGCTGGCCGACGACGCGGTCGTCGTCCTCGTCATCGGGGATGTCGAGACCGACCGTGGCCGGAACATCCGGGGCGGCATCGGCCTTGCCGAGCGCGTCTGGGAGGCGGCCGCGGAACCCGAGGGCTATCGGCTGGCCGGGGTCGCGCTCGACCCTGTCGCGCCCAGTCGCAAGATGACCAAACTGTGGGGCAATGAGGCCGGCCGGGCGACGAAGACGGATCGGATCCTCGTTCTGGGCGCCACGGAGGCGGGCCGGCGGCGAGCACTGGCAGCCGCCTCACTCGACGTCGACTGGACGTGGCCGCCGAGGGCGCTCCGCTCGCTCTAGAATGCCGCCATGCAGCAGATGTACCACCCGTCGGATCTCGCGTCGATGGACCCGCTCGTCCTCATGAAGAACCTGGACCACGTGCGGATGACCAGCCGTCGACTGTCGTACATCCTCCAGCAGCAGGTCCACCTCTACACACCAGAGGCGAACCAGCTACGCGAGCAGATCGACCGCTATGTCGAGGCGGAACGCCAGATCGAGAGCGAGATGTCGAGGCGGCGCATCCGCGCCTGACCGATCGGCCCTCAGACTCCCGCGGGCACCGCAGCGAAACGGATCGGAACGTCGATCGTGCGTGACCCCGCGGCCTCCGACGCGTTCCGATCCGCCTCAAGAACGGCGTTGGCGTAGTCCGCTCGGACCACCTCCGGCGTGATCGCGACGGTGACCGGCCGACGCAGCGCCTGCTCCTCGGCGATCACCCGGCCGGCGAGGACCGAAAGCGCCGGCATCCCGAACAGACTGAAGCCGATACCGATCCCGGCAAGGTCGTCTGCGTCGTATCCACGGAAGAGACCTCGACCGGCGACGGCGCACATCTCGTCATACAGTTCCGGCCAGCCCACGCGTCGGCGGTGGTAGCAGAAACGCACGAACTCGACGGCGGTCGGGTCTGCGGCAAGCGTGGCGGCGCTGCGGGAGTCCATCGATGGCGTGCCCTTCCTTCAGATCCGACGCGATCGGGTGACGGCCCGATCAGCGGACGACAGTGATGCGAAACATGGTCCCACCCGGGCTCGAGCGGACGGGCTCGATGTCCAAACGTGGTCCCTGGTATCCGGCCCTCCTGTGGGGATCCTCAGCCGGGTGCAGACCATCGTACGACCCCGACCGATGACCCGAAAGAGGCTTGTCCACGACTTCGTCCACCAAGTTATCCACATGAACGGGCGTTCGGTGAACGTCCGTACGGTACGAGCGTGAGCTGGGTTCAGCGAACCCGGCGGGTCAGCCCGAGACCCGGCCCGGTGGGCAGGATCCAGCGAAAGTCGGAGCCCAGCTCCAGACCCTGGAACGGGTCGTCGGCAAGCAGCAGTGGGCCATCCAGATCGACCCAATCAACGAGCGAAGCCACGACCGCCGAACCCGCGATCCCGACCGACGTCTCCGCCATGCAGCCAAGGAACGTCGAGAAACCGAGCTGTCGCGCTCGCTCCAGCATCCGCTTCGCCGGCCCGATCCCGCCGCATTTGGCCAGTTTCACATTGACGCCCGCCACGACACCGACGAGCCCTTCGAGGTCCTCGGGCAGGACGCAGCTCTCGTCGGCCACGATGGGCAGGACAGAACGT
>JANONZ010000240.1:0-2087 GCA_031421095.1 Thermomicrobiales bacterium | reverse complement strand
CTCCGTGGACGAGGCGATCGCGTTTCTGGATCCTTCGGGCGCGGTCGTGCCGGTGCGCGGGTCGGTCGGCCCGCAGGTGGACGTCGCGCAGACGACACGGGTGGTGGAGTTCAACGACGTCGCCGGACTGGAAGCGGCGCTCGCCGATGGCGACGTCGCGGCGGTCCTGATCGAGCCCGCCCTGACCAACGTCGGGATCGTCCTGCCAGAGCCCGGCTACCTCGACGCCGTGCGGGAAGCCACCCGCCGGACCGGCACCCTGCTGATCATCGATGAGACCCACACGATCTGCGCCGGGCCCGGTGGCGCGACAGGCGCCTGGGGCCTCCAACCCGACCTGGTCGTCATCGGCAAGACGATCGGGGGCGGCATCCCCTCGGCTGCGTATGGTTTCACGCCAGAGGTGGCAGCCCGCATCCACGCCTCGCTCGAGATCATCGACTCCGACGTCGGTGGCATCGGCGGCACGCTGGCGGGCTACGCGCTCTCGCTGGCCGCGACGCGGGCGACGCTCGGCGAGGTCCTCACGGCCGAAGCATTCGAGCGGATGATCCCGCTCGCGGAGCGTTGGGAGACCGGCGTGGCCAGTGTCATCCGGGATGCCGACATCCCGTGGCACGTGACCCGCCTGGGTGCTCGCGCGGAGTACCACTTCATGCCCGATCCACCGCGCACCGGCGCGGAGCAATGGGCCAACAGCGATCCCGACCTGGAGCGCTTCCTCCATCTCTGGGCGATGAACCGACGCATCCTCATGACGCCGTTCCACAACATGGCGCTCATGTCGCCGGCCACCACCGCGACCGACGTGGATCTCCACACCGAGGTCTTCGGGGAGGCCGTCGCCGCGCTCTTCGGCTAGCTTGACGCTCGGTCGGCGTCGAACGCCCGATCGAGTCGATCCGCTTCCGCGATCGGGTCGAGCGAGCGGCGGTGCTGACGCGCGGTCGGCGCCTCCGCGTTGACCCTTGCGATCGCACGATTCGCCTCCTCGACGAGGCTCGCCGCCTGGGTGCAAGCCCGTGCGCGCGACAGCGGCGAGATGCGGGGCGCTCGCTCGATCATCGCCTCGAGTTCCGCGATCAGGCGGCGCGCCTCCTTGTCCGCCTCGATCCACGGTGGAGCGGCGCCGGCGCTGTGCAGCATCCGATGGGCCATCGCCCATTCCCCGGCCGTAGAGTCATCCTCAAGGGGCAGTCGCTCGCCCTGGAACGGCAGGTCGTCGAAGGCACCGGCGTCCATCCCTTCCCGGATCTGGCGCTCGACGAGGCTCTCCCAGCTGTGTGCGGTCTGCCGATTTCCCTCGGCATCGCGACGCTGCGGACTCATGTACTGATCGTACTTCCTGGTGACAAGCAAGCTCGCACGATCCGGCGAGGGCGGCGACCCAGGGCTCCGGACGTACGAGGCGCTGACATGCGACCTGACACGCTTCGCTGCTAGGGTTCGCGCGTGCAACTCGCCCATGACGGAACGATCATCGTCAGCGCCACGGACTTGGTGGGCTTTCTTGCGTGCGACCATCTCGCGACCCTCGAACTCGGGCGCATCCGGGGCCTGTGGAAGAAACCGATCCGCAAGGACGACCCGACGATCGCCCTCATCCAGGAAAAGGGCGACCTGCACGAGGCCGAGTACCTCGCGTCACTCCGAGCCCAGGGCCTCGCGGTCGTCGAGATCCCCAAGGAGGACCTGCGAACCCCTGATGACCTGCGAGCGGCCCAGGCGACCACCCTTGACGCGATGCGAGCCGGCGCCGACGTCATCTTCCAGGCGACCTTCTTCGACGGTCGGTGGCGCGGACACGCCGACTTCCTGTTCAAGCGGCCGGACCGCCCGAGCCCGGTGCTCGGCGGCTGGAGCTACGACATCGCCGATACCAAGCTGGCGCGCTCGGTCAAGGGTGGCGCGATCCTCCAGATGTGCGTCTACGCGGACCTGCTCGAGGGTCTCCAGGGGCTGGCGCCCGAGTGGCTGTACGTCATAACGGGAGATGGCGTGCGGCACCCGTACCGGGCGGACGACTTCGCCGCCTACTTCCGATACGTCCGGGCTCGCTTCGATGCGCGGATCTCCGACGGATCGGC
>JANONZ010000239.1:0-8165 GCA_031421095.1 Thermomicrobiales bacterium | reverse complement strand
CTGAAGACCGCGCCGCATCGTTTCGAGTTGGCGGAACGCCAAAGCAGAATACGGGCAGCCGGCGGCCACGGCAAGGTAGCGTTCGAGACCTCCCCCGGACGACTACCACCCCTTCATCACCGACCGAGCCGGCGAGATGCTCGAGCTCGAGGCCGACCATCGTCGCCACGCCGAGATCGAGAACGCGATCCGGGACCTCAAGTACGGGATGGGCCTCAACCACCTGCCGTCGGGGAAGTTCGCGGCCAATGCCGCCTGGCTGGCGGTCCAGGTCACGGCGCACAACCTCGCCCGCTGGACCGCCCGGATCGGCCTTGGGGCCGGGATCGTCACCACCAAGACCCTCCGGCGGCGGCTGTTCGGCCTGGTCGGGCGGCTCACCCGGAGTGCCCGGCGGCTGACGCTTCACTTCCCGGCGCGCTGGCCGTGGGCCGCCGAGTTCGCCGCCGCCCTCGCCGCCGCCCTCGCCCACCTCCGGGCGATCCCGCTCCTCGCCTGACGGTCGCACCGCAGCCATCGGCCGCTCCGGGGGCTGGCGTCAGCCTGGGAAGAAGTCGGCCACGGCCAGTCCACGAGGCCTCGCGGGGCCAGTTCGGCCGTCGCTCGACCGTCGTTCACTCGGTCCGCGCATCCTTCACGGCCGTCGCCGGGTCATCAGGGCCTCCGCCGGGCCTCGTCAGGCGGTCAGGCCACCTGCCTCGGTGGATCCGGGCGGCGTAGAGCCCGTGGACGAAGGTCGCGCGCCGCATGCACCGGAAGGCGTCCGAAGATACCCTGTGGACGCGGCTGGGCGAGACTTTTGATCC
Organism: Thermomicrobiales bacterium; assembly: GCA_031421095.1. GTDB lineage: Bacteria > Chloroflexota > Limnocylindria > Limnocylindrales > CSP1-4 > SPCO01. The sequence goes on along the minus strand of JANONZ010000239.1, from coordinate 7,359 downwards.
CTTGGTCGAGGGTTCGAATCCCTCCCGGCTCACCAGAAATCTGAACGTGGAATGGCCCTCCGGTCGGTCCGGAGGGCCATTCGTGTTCAAGCTACTGACGGGCTACGTGACGGGCAAAGTCCAAGCCCAGCGTTTGCCTCCGCGTAGTTCGTCGAATCAGGCCCCGCTCAGGCGGCCTCTCCCCGATACGGTCGCTGACGCTTGCCCCGCCTTGCCGGCCTCGGCTGAGCAGCAGATGCTCGGCCTCCTGGTGCACAATCGGATCCCCTGAGGAGGACACCATTGATGAGCGACAGCACGACCGTCATCGACCGAGTTGAAGTCTTTGGCTACGACCTGAGCTACAAGCACGGCGACTACGTCATGTCCTCTGGGCGAGTCGTCGGCCTCCTGCCAAGCACGGTCGTCCGGATCACGACCCAAGGGGGGATCCAGGGGTACGGGGAGGCGTGCCCGCTCGGGAGCACATATCTTCCGGGGTTCGGCGGCGGCGCCCGGGCGGCACTGCGAGAGCTCGTGCCGGCTCTCCTTGGCGCTGACGCCGCGAATCTCGCTGCCGTCAATGAGCTGATGGACTCCACTCTGCGCGGCCATGAGTATGCCAAGAGCGCCGTCGACGTCGCGTGCTGGGACGTCCTCGGGCGGGCCACGAACCAGCCGGTGGCGATGCTGCTCGGCGGGGTACTGCAGTCTGAGCTTCCTCTCTACGTCGCGGTACCGCTTGGCGAGCCGGCCGTGATGGCCGCTTTCGTCGAACGCGAACGTGAAGGCGGGATCCATCGGTTCCAGCTGAAGCTCGGCGACGCACCCGAGAAGGACCGGGAGCGCGTCGCGGCCGTCATCGCGGCGAGTGGTCCCGACGACGCCATCATCGGCGACGCCAACGGTGGTTGGCGCCGCCAGGACGCCATCATCGCGGCACGGTTGCTGGAGGGATTTGACCGGCTGAGGCTCGAACAGCCGTGCCCGACCCTCGAGGAATGCCTGAGCGTACGCCGCGTCAGCACGCTCCCGATGGTCCTCGATGAGGTGATCACCGATCTCCCGACCCTCCTCCGAGCCGTCCAGGCTGATGCGATGGACCACATCAACCTGAAGGTCGGCCGCGTCGGGGGGCTTACCCGGGCGAGGCTGATGCGGGACGCTGCGATCGAGCTCGGCCTGCAGTTGACGATCGAGGACACGTGGGGCGGCGACCTGGTCACGGCCGCCGTCAGCCACCTCGCGGCCGCCACGCCACCTGGGTCCTTGTTCGCCGTTTCATTCATGAACGATTGGACAGTCGAGCACATCGCGGGCTACCAGCCCCGATCGCGGCACGGTTTTGGGCCCGTGCCGGAACGGCCAGGCCTGGGCGTCGAAGTGGACACCGATATGCTCGGGGATCCGTTGTTCAGCGTCCGCCGGTGAGGTCCCGCTGACGGCCGAATCACGTATTCCGTGGCGCGAGGCCAGACGTTGCGCGGGGTCAGGCCCGACCCAGGACCGCGTACCAACGACCATCCATCCGGGCGCCGCGGTCGGGCCACGCACGCGTTGGCTATCCTGAGCAGCATGTCTCGCCATCGCGGGGTCCTTGCCCTGTCCCTGGGCCTTGCCGACCGGCGGACGATCCTGGCGGCCTGCGCCGCGATGCTCCTGTTCCCGCTTGCTGCCGTCGTCCTGGCGCCGCACCCGCTGGAACAGCCGTTCGGCGTGGACTTCACGCTGTACCGAGATGCGACCGCGCGCTGGCTGTCGGGCGGGTCGTTCTACGAGCCGTACCAGCTCGCCGGGCCGTACTCGATCCGGGCTGGCGACGTGCTCTATCCACCGGTCGCGTTGTGGCTGTTCGTGCCGTTTGCCCTCGTGCCAGTCACGGCACTGGCAACGCTCCTCTGGGCGGCACTCCCCGTGGCGATCGCTGGCTGGGCGATCTGGCGGCTGCGACCACGGCCGGCGACCTGGCCGATCATCGCCTTCTGCATCGTCTGGCCGACGACCCTGCTGAAGTTGTGGACCGGCAACCCGGTCATCTGGAGCGTGGCCGCCCTTTCGCTCGGCGTCGTCCACTACTGGCCGTCGGTCTTCGTCCTGCTCAAACCCAGCCTCTTCCCGTTCGCTCTGTTCGGAGCGGATCGGCGGCGCTGGTGGCTGGCCCTCGCGGCGTTCGTTGCCCTGTGCCTGCCGTTCGGGGCGATGTGGACAGACTGGCTGACCTCGGTGGCGAACTCGACCGGGGGCGGCCTCCTCTACTCCGTCCTGGAGGTTCCGATGTTGCTCCTGCCGCTCGTCGCCTGGGCCGGCCGCACCCGCTGAGCGTGCGCGCCGCCACCAAAACGACACCTTGTCGGTCCTGGCTGGGAGTCGCTCGCGACCTCGGCGCTCCGTAGCCTTGCGACAAGCCCGCACTTGCTCGGGCTGGATCGATGGGTCGGAGGATCAGCATGGACTCTGGAGATACCGCCTGGATGCTGATGTCCACGGCGCTGGTCATGATCATGCTGCCGGGCCTGGCCCTCTTCTACGGCGGGCTGGTCCGTAGCAAGAATGTCCTCTCAACGGTCATGCACAGCTTCTTCGGCCTGGCAGTGGTCAGCGTCGTCTGGGTGATCGTCGGCTTCACGCTCGCCTTCGGGCCGGACGTCAACGGCATGGGCCTCATCGGCGGCCTCGACTTCGCGATGTTCAACAAGGTCGGCCTCGAGCCCAGCACGGTCTACGCGACGACGATCCCGTTCGTCCTGTTCGCGTCCTTCCAGATGATGTTCGCGGCCATCACGCCGGCACTCATCAGCGGCGCGTTCGCCGAGCGCAAGCGCTTCGGGTCATTCGTGCTCTTCACGATCCTGTGGTCCATCTTCATCTACTCCCCGCTGGCGCACTGGGTCTGGTCCGCCGATGGCTGGTTGTTCAAGTTGGGCGCGCTCGACTTCGCCGGCGGGACGGTCGTCCACATCAGCTCGGGCGTCTCCGCCCTGGTCGTCGCCCTCTTGATCGGCAAGCGCCACCTCAATGGCAAGGGCACGGAACCACACGACGTGCCGATGACGGTCCTGGGCGCGGGCCTCCTGTGGTTCGGCTGGTTCGGCTTCAACGCGGGGTCCGCGGTCGCCGCCAATGGGCTCGCGGCCAACGCCTTCACCGTGACCAACATCGCGGCCGCCGCGGCCACCATCACCTGGGTCCTCGCCAGCTATATCCACTCGCGCAAGGTCAGCGTCGTCGGAGCCGCCTGCGGCGCCGTGGCGGGCCTGGTCGCGGTCACACCAGCTTCGGGCTTCGTGACCGTGGGTGGCGCCCTGATCATCGGCCTCGTGGCCGGCGGCCTGTGCTTCAGCGCCACGCTGCTGCGGGCGCGCTCCAAGGTCGATGATGCGCTCGATGTCTTCGCGGTCCACGGCGTGGGCGGGATGTTCGGCGCTGTCGCCACCGGCGTCTTTGCCTCGTCGACGATCCAGGGCGCCTACTCGGGCCTGCTGGAGGGCAACGCCCAACAGCTGGTGACTCAGCTGATCTCGGTCGTCGCGGTCGTCGGCTACGCGGTCGTCGGCACCTTCGCGATCGTCAAGTTCGTCGACCTCCTGCTCGGCATCCGAGTCAAGCCGGAAGTCGAGGAGATGGGCCTCGACCTTTCGGTCCACGGCGAGGTCGCCTATCAGACGTGATGCGGGCCGAACCGCACGCCGGGCCGAACCGTATGCCCGGCCCTGTCCCGACCCCGCCACGAACGTCGCCAACCCTTTCGCGACCGGCCGCTGTCGACTCCTCTCGACGGCGGCCGGCCCATCCACCCTCGGAGAAGACCATGGACCCGATCAGGAGTGACCGGCCCCGCGCTTCCGACGCCCCGCTGTACGAGGCGCGCTACGAGCACGATGCGTGCGGCGTCGGTTTCGTCGCGGACGCCGGCGGTCGCTCGCGTGAGCGAGTCCTGCCGCTCGCCCTGGCCGGGCTGGCTGCCCTGGGCCATCGTGGTGCCTTCGGCGCCGACGGTGAATCGAGCGACGGGGCGGGCGTGGCACTGCCCCTGGATCGCTCGCTCCTGGAGCTGCTGGCCGGTGCGGCCGCGGCCGACAGACCGGGTATCGTCTCGCTCTTCCTGCCACGTGGACGGACCGCGGAACGGCGCTCCCGGGCCCTTGTCGAAGAGACGTTCGCGGGGGCGGGCCTGCCGATCGTCGCGTGGCGCGCGGTCCCGTTCGACGTCACGGCCCTGGGGGCCGCTGCGGCCGCCTCGCGTCCGACCTTCGCCCAGGCTATCGTCGCCCGGCCGACCCGCGCCACAGACGATCCACGGCCACTGACCGACGATGCCTTCGAGCGACGCCTTGTCGTCGCCCGCCGTCGTCTCGAGACCGCGGCCCGGGCCGCCGGTGGGGTCCTCGCCGAACTGGCCGTGCCGTCCGCTTCAGCGCGCACCATCGTTTACAAGGGCCTGGTCATCGGTGGCCGTCTGCCCGACCTCTTCCCGGACCTGCGGGCCCCGGTGTGCGTCTCGTACGCGGTCTTCCACCAGCGCTATGCAACGAACACGCACCCCGTCTGGCGTTTGGCGCAGCCGTTCCGCTCCATCGCCCACAACGGCGAGATCAACACCGTCCGCGGCAACCGCGAGCAGGTCCGCGGGCGGGCCGCCGACGTTGCCGGCTCTGCCGCGGCGCGAGAGCTCGTGGCCGCGGGCCCCCTACTCTCGCCGGACGGCTCCGATTCGCTCTCGCTGGACGAGGCTCTGGAGCTGCTCACCGGGACCGGCTGGGATCTCGCGCCGGCGCTGCTGACCGCCATCCCGGAAGCGCTCGCGCTGCGTCGGACGTCGCATCCGCACGTCGCCACGCTTCGCCGCCGCACGGCCGGGTTTCTCGCACCGTGGGACGGGCCCGCGGCGATCGTCTTTGCCGACGGGCACCGGGTGGGCGCGCTGGTCGATCGAAACGGGCTGCGGCCGGCGGCCTTCGCCGTGACTCGCGACCGTCTGGTCGCTGTTGCGTCGGAGGCCGGAGCCGTCCCGTTCACGGCTGCGGAGACGGTCCGTCGCGGGCGCCTCGGACCGGGCGAACTGCTGCTCGTCGATCCGGGCCGGCGTGCGATCCTCGAGGATGCCGAGGCGAAGACTTGGGCGCTCCGAGCGTTGGCCATCCATGATGCGCCACGGCCGGTCCACGAGGACCGCATCGACGCCGTCGCCACACCGGCCGTGCCGACCGACCACGTCCTGCGCTACCTCGCCGGGCTCGATGCGGAACGTGCCAGGCTCGATATCAGGACGATGGCCCTCGACGCCCACGAGCCGCTCTGGAGCATGGGCGACGACACGCCGACACCGGGCCGCGGTCGACTCGACCGGCCGGTCGCCGACCATCTTCGTCAGGCGTTCGCCCAGGTCACCAACCCGGCCATCGACCCGGAGCGCGAGCGGGTCGTCATGGACCTGCGCGTGGAGCTCGGGCGCCGACCGGCGCTGCTGGGTGGGCTGCCGCGGATGCCCCGGACCGTTCGGCTGCAACGGCCGATCGTGGCGGACCTCGCGGGCCTGCTGGCGGCCGTGGGCGAGGCTCGGGCCACGAGCCGGACGCTCGATGCGACGTGGGATCCGGCGACCGGCCCGGCCGGGCTGGCGGCCGCCCTGGACAGGCTGGCGGGCGACGCCGTGGCGGCCTCGCGGCGTGGCACGGAACTCCTCGTCCTGACCGATGCCGGCTGGTCCGTGGACCGCCTGCCCGTGCCGTCGATCCTGGCGACGGGCGCCGTCCACGTGGCACTCACGGCGGCTGGCCTGCGCGGCCGGACCGACCTCGCGGTGAGTGCGGTCGACGTCCTCGACGTCCACGCGATGGCGATGCTGCTGGCCGTCGGGGCGACCGCGGTTCACCCGCGACTGGCGATCGAGCTGGCGGCCGAGCTCGCCGGGACCCGCGGCGCGGAAACGATGACCCGGGCGGACACGGTCGGTGGCCTCATGGTGGCGTTCGAGGCCGGCCTGCGCAAGACGCTCGCCCGGATGGGGATCAGCGCCGTCGCGTCGTACATCGGCGGGGCGCTCATCGATGTCGTGGACCTCGACCGTTCCATCGTGGAGCGCTGCTTCCCGATGGCCGCCGCCTGGCCTGGCCGCACGACGCTGGCGGACCTCGCCGACCGGCAGCTCCGCCGCCGGACCGCCGCGCTGGCCATCCCCGAGCCCGCCGCCGGACGCGAGGCGCGCCTGCCCGACCCGGGCTTCGCCCGCTTCCGCGCCGACGGCGAGGCGCACCTGTTCTCGCCGCGGATCGCCGGCGAGATCCAGCTCCTGGCCGGTCACGCTGTCGAGATCGACGGCCCGACCCCCGACATCGACGCCGCGCTGGAGCGCTACCGGGGTGCGCTGGCCCGCCCCGCGTCCGAGCACGCTGTGCCGCGCGACGAGCTGCGCGTCCGCCGCGCGGCGAACCCGGTCCCGCTCGCCGAGGTGGAGGACGCGCGGTCCATCGTGCGGCGTTTCGTCGTCTCGGCGATGAGTGTCGGTGCGCTGAGCCCGGAGGCCCACCAGGCGTTGACCATCGGCATCCAGCGTGCCGGCGGCGCCGCCAACACCGGCGAAGGTGGCGAGGACCCGGCCTGGTATGTCAACGGCCCCGACGGCCGCCGACGCGACGCGCGGATCAAGCAGGTGGCGTCGGCTCGGTTCGGGGTGACGGCGACCTACCTCGCCCGCGCCGATCAACTGGAGATCAAGATCGCGCAGGGCTCCAAGCCCGGCGAGGGCGGCCAACTCCCCGCGCGCAAGGCGACCGCATACATCGCCGCGCTGCGTCGTGGCCAGCCCGGCCAGAGCTACATCAGTCCGCCACCGCACCACGACATCTACTCCATCGAGGACCTCGCCCAGCTCATCGCGGACCTGCGGGCCATCAACCCGACGGCCCGCATCGGAGTGAAGCTGGTCGCCGCCCGCGGCGTCGGCACGATCGCCGCCGGCGTCGCCAAGGCTGGAGCCGCGTACATCCACCTGTCCGGCCACGCTGGTGGGACCGGCGCGTCGCCGCTGTCGTCGATCAAGCACGTCGGGGCGCCCTGGGAGCTCGGTCTGGCCGAGGTCCATCAGGTCCTGATGCGCAACGATCTGCGTGACCGGATCGCCCTGCGGACGGATGGCGGCCTGCAGACTGGTCGTGACCTCCTCATCGCGGCACTCCTGGGCGCGGAAGAGTTCGCGTTCGGGACCGCCGCCCTCGTGGCGATCGGGTGCGACATGGCGCGGCAGTGTCACCTCGACACCTGCCCGACCGGCATCGCGACGCAGCGGGAGGACCTGCGGGCCAAGTTCAGCGGGACACCGGAGGCCGTGGCCCACTACTTCACGACCATCGCCGAGGACCTGCGCCGGGAGCTCGCTGCAGC
>JANONZ010000238.1:0-6967 GCA_031421095.1 Thermomicrobiales bacterium | reverse complement strand
CGACCCCGCCACCGATCACCACGACCTGCGCCGTCGACTTCATCGGTCCCATCTCAATAGTCGGTCGGTACGCCGCCCTCGGCCGTCCGAAGGGCGACGAAAGCCGCGAGTTCGTCGGCGATGGCCGGCTCGATCGACGGTGGCTGGTAGGCCACCAGAAGCTCGCGGACGATCCGGTTCGCCTTGCCGGCGGCCTCCGGGCTGCCCGCCTCCTGCCACGTCTCGTAGTTCCGCCAGTCCGAGATCATGGGCTTGTGGAACGCCGTCCGGAAGCGTGACTGCGTGTGTTCGGCGCCGAAGAAGTGGCCGCCCGGGCCGACCTCGCGGATCGCCGACAGGGCCAGCGTCTCCTCGTCAACGACGACCGGCTCGAGGAACGCCGCGACCATCTGGAGCAACTCGGCGTCGAGGACCATCTTCTCGAAGCTGGCGTGCAGCCCACCCTCCATCCAGCCGGCGCCGTGCATCACGAAGTTCGCGCCGCCCATGATGGCGCCCCACAAGCTGAAGACCGACTCGTAGGCTGCCTGTGCGTCGACCGCATTGGCCGCCGACACGTTTGACGACCGATACGGCAATCCGTAGCGTCTGGCGAGCTGTCCACCGATCATCGCGGTCCGCATGTACTCGGGTGTACCGAAAGCCGGCGCGCCCGATTGCATGTCGACGTTCGAGGTGAACCCGCCGTACATGACCGGCGCCCCGGGCCGGACGACCTGGGTCATGACCACACCGGCCAGTGCCTCGGCGTTCTGCTGCGCCAGCGCACCGGCCAGGGTGACCGGCGCCATCGCCCCGGCCAGCGTGAACGGCGTCATGACCACGACCTGGTTGCGGGCGCTGAACTCCAGGATGCCCTGCAGCATCGGCGTGTCGAGCCGGAGCGGCGAGCTCGAATTGATGACGGTGAAGATCGATGGCTCCGTGTCGAGCGTCGCGTCATCGATGCCCCGGGCGATGCGGACCAGCTCGAGGCAATCGCGGTTGCGCTGCCGACCCAGGCTGTAGGCGTGGATCGCCTTGTCGGACAGCGTCAGCGCGTCGTACGTGGCATCGAGATGGCGGATCGACGGGTGGATGTCGATCGGCTCGACCGGGTAGCCGGCGATGAAGTGGACGACCTCGAGCATCTGGGCAAGGCGGATGAGGTCCTGGTAGTCGGCCCGGTTGCCCACCCGGCGGCCGCGCTCCAGGTCGGCGACGTTCGGGGCACTCGCGACGGTGCCGAAGGCCACCCAGTCGCCGCCGATCAGCAAGTTCCGCGCCGGGTTCCGGGCATGGAGCGTGAACGACGACGGCGCGGTCGCGATGACCGACGCGACCATCGCCCGATCGAACCGAACGCGCTCGCTGCCGGCCTCGACGTGTGCGCCGGCGGCGGCCAGCAGCGCCCGGGCATCGGGGTCCAGGAAGTCCATGCCGATCTCCTCGAGGACGCGCAGGGACGCCTCGTGGATCGACTCCAGCTCATCGGCCGAGACGGCCTCGGTCGGCGCGTAGCGCATCCGCGGCTGGGCCCACGGTCGCTGCGGCGGCAGCCGGCTGCGTTCGCCGGTCGGTCGTCCTCCGCCTCGCCGGCGTCGTTCCCCGGCGGGTGTCTCGCCCTCGGTCGCTATCGGGTCGGCGGTCGTGGTCGGATCGTCGGGCATCGTCCGCTCATTCGGCTGACAGGTCGAACCAGGTCGTCTTGAGCTGCGTGTAGCCGTCGAGGGCATGCAGGCCCTTGTCGCGCCCGAAGCCTGACTGCTTGTAGCCACCGAACGGCACCGTGATGTCGGCCGCGTCGAACGTGTTGACCCACACGACGCCGGCCCGGATCCGGCGCGCGAGCCGGTGGGCACGGTTGATGTCGCGCGTCCAGACGCCAGCCGCGAGGCCGTACGGTGAATCGTTGGCGATGGCGATCGCCTCGTCCTCGTCGTCGAAGGACGTGACCGTCAGGACCGGACCAAAGATCTCCTCACGGGCCACGCGCATCGTGTTCACGACGCCGTCGAGGATCGTCGGCGGGATGAAGTAGCCACCGCTGTCCTCGCGCACGCGCTCGCCGCCGGCGACGACCCGGGCGCCCTCTGAGCGGGCCAGGTCCACGTAGCGGAGGACCTTGGCGAGCTGGCGCTCGTCGACGATGGAGCCGAGCCGCGTCTCCGGGTCGAGTGGCTCGCCGGGTGCCAGCTGGGCCCCGAGCGCCGCGATGCGCTCCACGAGTTCGTCGCGGACGGAGCGGTGGACGACGAGGCGCGATCCGGCGTTGCACGTCTGGCCACTGTTGTAGAAGATGCCCCAGCCGATGGCCGACGCGGCTGCCTCGAGGTCGCCCACGTCGGCGAGGACGACCTGGGGGCTCTTGCCACCGAGCTCCAGCGAGACCGCTTTGACGTCGGACTCGCCGATCGCGCGCAGGAGTGACTTGCCGATCTCGGTGGAACCGGTGAAGGCGATCTTGTCGACGCCGGGGTGGCGGGCCAACGCATCGCCGACGACACTGCCCGGCCCGGTGACGACGTTGAGGACGCCGTCCGGCAGTCCGGCCTCCGAGGCGAGCTCGGCGAGACGGAGCGCAGTCAGCGGCGACTGGCTGGCTGGTTTCAGGACGACCGAGTTGCCGGTCGCGAGGGCGGCCCCCAGCTTCCAGGCGCTGATGATGAGCGGGTAGTTCCAGGGCACGATGGCGGCCACGACGCCGATGGGCTCGCGGGTGACGAGTGACAGCGCCCCCGGGCCCGTCGGACCGACCTCGCCGTACGTCTTGTCGATCGTTTCGGCATACCACTGGTACGTGGCGGCCGCGCTCGGGACGTCGACGGCGAGGGTGTCGCGGATCGGCTTGCCGACATCGAGCGACTCGAGCAGGGCCAGCTCATCGAGGTGCTCGCGGACGAGCTCGGCGAGGCGGAGCAGGACGCGCTTGCGGGCGGCCGGCGGCTGGTCGGACCAGCGCCGGTCGTCGAACGCCCGGCGGGCCGCCGCGACCGCACGATCGACGTCGCGGGCGTCTCCCAGGGCGACGGCGGCGATCCGCGATCCGTCCCGGCCGGTGATGTCGTCGAACGTCCGACCGGCTGCGGCCGGCGTGAACGCACCGTCGATGAACAGGTCCGTGCGAGGCTGGATCTCGGCCGCCCGAGCGAGCCAGCCGGCGGTCGTCTCCGGTCGCGTCGGGGCGGTCATGCCGCGAACCTCCGCAGCGCGGCCTCGTCCAGCGTGATCCCGATGCCCGGGCCGCTGGGCACGCGCAGGACACCGTCGGGTCCGGGCCGGATCGGCTCCGTGAGCATGAAGTCGCGCCGCTCAGCGGTCCAGCCGGGTGGGTCGTACGGGAATTCCAGGTACGGCCCGCCACCCACGCCGGCGACGACGTGCAGGTTGGCCAGTAGGCCGATCCCGTTGGTCCAGGTGTGAGGCGTGAACCAGCGGTTGCGAGCGAGGGCCAGTTCGGCGACCGTCCGCGTCCGGAGCATGCCGGCGGCCAGGACGACATCTGGTTGATGCACGTCGAACGCGTCAGCGTCGATCGCCGCGATGAGCTCATGGAACGTCCGGGTCATCTCGCCGCCGGCGATCCGGATGCCTGGCGCGGACGCGCGCAGACCGGCCAGACCGCGCAGGTCGGTTCCCGCCAGCGGTTCCTCCAGCCACAGCACGCCGTACTCGGCCAGACGGGCGGCGACGTTCCGGGCGGCGACCGGATCAAGCGCGCGAGACGTGTCACCGGCCATCCGCCAGCCCTGGTTGAGGTCGACCATGATGTCCATCGTGTCCCCGACGGCCGCGCGCGTCGCAGCGACGGCCGCCAGCCCGTCCTCCAGGGCGCGCGGATCAACCCGGATCTTCAACGCCCGGAAGCCCTCGTCCCGGAGGCGCAGCGCGGACTCGACGCGGGCGGCCGCGGGCAGGAGCATCCCGCACGATGCATAGGCGAGGATCCCGTCGGTCGCCCCGCCGAACAGCGCGGCGACGGGCAAGCCGGCGACCTGGCCCATGATGTCCCACAGCGCGACCTCCAGCGGCCAGTAGCGGCCGGCGTGGAAATCGATCGTCTCCAGCGCCCGGACGTGGCGGGCGATGGCCAGCGGGTCCTGCCCGATGAACAGGTGCTCGAACGCTTCGAACCCGTCCATCGTGTCGCCCGACCCGACGCCCGCGACCCCGCTGTCCGTCTCGACCCGCACGACCGTAGCGCCGAACGAGCGGCGCGGGATCGGGTCCCAGGCGGCCGGGAACGGCGGTTCGAGGGGCAGGACCAGTCGGTCGAGCCGGATGCGGGTGATCTTCACGACCGCCGCAGTATCGCGCACAACCGGTGGCACCGCGGCGGGCCGGTACGGTATGGTCCGCACCATGACCGATCAGCGGCACCGCGCCGCCGTCGTCGAGTTTGAGCACGTCACGAAGCGCTACGACGCCGCGCCGAGTGCCAGGACGCAGGGCGCCACGACGCCGGGTGCGGTGAACGACCTGTCGCTGACCGTCCCGGCCGGGAAGATCTGCGTCCTCGTCGGTCCGTCCGGCTGCGGCAAGACGACGAGCCTGAAGATGGTCAACCGGCTGATCGAGCCGACGAGCGGGCGGATCCTCATCGACGGGGTCGATGCCGCGACGCGCGATGTCACCGACCTGCGCCGCAGCATCGGCTATGTCATCCAGCAGGTCGGGCTGTTCCCGCATCAGACGATCGGCGAGAACGTCGCGACCGTGCCGCGCCTGCTCGGCTGGCCGGTGGCCCGTCAGAAGGAACGCGCCGAGGAACTGCTCAGCCTGATCGGACTCGATCCCGGGAAATACCGCGACCGATTCCCAAACCAACTGTCCGGAGGCGAGCGGCAGCGCGTGGGTGTCGCCCGGGCGCTCGCTGCGGACCCCCCGATCATGCTCATGGACGAGCCGTTCGGGGCGGTCGATCCGATCGTCCGCGATCGCCTCCAGAACGAGTTCCTGCGTCTCCAGGAGGAGCTGGCCAAGACGATCCTGTTCGTGACCCACGACATCGACGAGGCGATCAAGATGGGCGATCTCGTCGCCGTCTTCCAGACCGGAGGCACCGTCGCCCAGTTCGGGACGCCCACCGAGATCCTCGCGAATCCCGCCTCGGAGTTCATCGCCCGCTTCGTCGGCGCAGATCGCGGCCTCAAGCGACTGGCGCTCAGCCGGGTCGGCGACATCGAGCTCCTGCAGGTCGCGATGGGCCGACCCGGTGATGACGCGGTCGATGCCCGCCGGCGCGCCCATGCCGATCCCTTCCGGTACCTCCTCCTCGTCGATGATGCCGACCGCCCGCTCGGCTGGGTGGACCAGGGGCACATCCCGTCGAGCGGCGTCCTGGACGCCTCGATGGCCAACCCCGTCTCGCCGCTCGTCAATCGTCGGACGACCCTCAAGGACGCGCTGTCGATGATGCTCGATGCCGATGTGCAGGCCGGCGTCGTCGTCGATCGGACGGGCGCGGTCCAGGGGGTCATGACCGTCGAGCGGGTCGCCCGGCTGATGCGCGATGGCCAGCACGGGACCACCTACGGCATCTTCGGCGATGAGCCGGAGGCAGAGACGAACCCGGAGACGGACGACGGCGCGCGGACCGGCTGACGCCGATGAACGAAAAGCCGCTCATCGACTTCGACTGGATCCTCACCCACCTCGATGACATCCTCATCCGGACGCTCCAGCACATCCAGTTGACCGCCATCCCGATCGCCATCGGGTTCGTCATCTCGCTGGGGCTCTCCGTGTGGGCCGTCCGCCGGCCCAGGATCTACCCGCCGATGACCGCCATGACCGGCCTCCTGTATACGATCCCGAGCCTGGCGGCGTTCGCGTTCCTTCGACCGATCTTCGGGCTCTCACTCCTGACCGCCGTGATCCCGCTGACGACATACACGCTGCTCATCCTCGTGCGCAACAACGTGGCCGGGTTCCAGTCTGTCCCGGCCGAGGTGCTGGAGGCGGCGGAAGGGATGGGCTATACGGAGAGAGAGCGCCTCCGTCATGTCGAGCTGCCGCTGGCCGTCCCGCTCATGATCACGGGCCTCCGCCTGGCCACCGTGACGACGATCGGGCTGGCCACGGTCGCCGCGATCCTGGGCGACTCGTTCGGCGGCCTCGGCCAGTTCATCACCGAAGGTCTGCAGACGCTCTTCCCGACGAAGATCTACGTCGGGGCCGTGGTTTCGGTCGCCCTCGCCTTCGCCGCCGACTTCGCGTTCATCCAGCTTGAGCGGCGCCTGACGCCGTGGGCGCAGGCGGAGCGCAGCTGATGCCCGGCGTCCTCACCTGGTTCCTGGATCCGGCCAACTGGATGGGGTCGACGGGCATCCCCGCGCGACTGGCGGAGCACGTCGAGATCGCCGCCCTGGCCGTCGCAGCCGCGACCATCATCGGGCTCCCGATCGGCCTGTATATCGGCCACACCGGGCGGGCCGCGAACCTCGCCATCAATACCGCCAACATCGGCCGCGCAGTGCCGTCCTACGCACTCATGGTCGCCATCCTGCCGATCTCCCTGGCACTCGCCCCCACGCTGGGCTACCAGCCGGAAACAGGCCTGACGTTCATCCCGATCTTCCTGGCGATGACCCTGCTCGCCGTCCCGCCGATCCTCGTCGGCGCCTATGCCGGACTCCGCTCGGTCGAGCAGGATCTGCTGGAGGCCGGTCGGGGCATGGGCATGACCGAAAGACAGATCCTCCGGCGCATCGAGCTGCCGATCGCCTCACCGATCATCGTCGGCGGGTTTCGGACCGCAACGCTCCAGGTCATCGCCACGGCAACCATCGGCGCGCTTCTGTCGTACGGCGGTTTCGGTCGGTTCATCGTCGATGGCATCGCCCGCAGCGAGCCCGCCCAGCTGTTCGCCGGTGCCATCCTCGTGACGGTCCTGGCCCTCACCGTGGATGCGCTGCTGTCCGTGATCCAAACGCGGCTCACCCCGCGCGCGATGCGGATGAACGCGTCGAGCGTGCCGGCATGGAGC
>JANONZ010000237.1:0-7977 GCA_031421095.1 Thermomicrobiales bacterium | reverse complement strand
TTACGCTCATCCGTCACGTCCTCCAGCACTGTGTCCGTATGACACAGACTCGCGCCGATCGAGCCCCGAGCGCACCGGCCATTGGACGCGGTAGCGAGTGCCGAACGGCCCGAAACGATGGCAGTGCACGATCCACCAGCCGCGTTCGGTCCGACAGGATCGAGTTCTCGATCCGGCCCGGGGAGTCAAGCCCCACGGAAGGCGGTTCCCAGAGCGCTGCTGTACCCGCTGCTTACGTGACTTTCGGCCCTGCACCCCCACCGGCGCCCGCCCTAGTCTGTCGGCATAGCTGGAATCCTCAGCGAGGTGCCCCATGCCCATGACCCGCCGCGAGATCCTTCGGATCGGTGCGTTCGCCCCGGCCGGCTTCGTCGCGGGTCGAGCCGCCGCCAGGGTGAGCGACGCGGTCACGCGGGCCGCGCCCGGCCTCCGCCCTCAAACCGCGGGAACGAGTGCGACGCGCTGCGCCGCCTGCGGCGCGAACGACCACACGATGCTCGACCCGCGCTGCCCGGCGGCAAAACGGGTCATCTGAATGCCGCTGGATCGCCGCACCTTCCTCAAGGGTTCGGCCGCCGTCGCTGGTGCCGCGGCAGGGACGATTCTGCCGGTCATCGACCGCCCGGTGAAGGCCGGTCGCGACTACGACGTGGCGAAGAGCCTGCCGGTCGATCGCGTCGTGCGCACGACGTGCTCGCCAAACTGTACGGGGAGTTGCGGGCAGCTCGCCTTCGTCCGCGACGGGATCATCGTCAAGATCCAGCAGGCCGCCGACTACCCGGACACGGTCTACAACCCGAGAGGCTGCATGAAGGGCCTCTCCTACATCAACCACATCTACGGCGAGGACCGGATCATGACCCCGCTCATCCGGACGGGCGAGCGAGGGTCCGGCGAGTTCCGAGAGGCGACCTGGGACGAGGTCCTGGATCGGGTGGCCTCCGAGTTCCGGCGGATCGGCGAGGCGTACGGATGGGACAGCATCCACGTGTTCGGCCAGGTCCCGGGCTCCGGCTACATCCAGAAGGGTGCGAACTACCGGGCGAGTGCGCTGCTGGGGATGACCCACGGCACGTCGTTCGACTTCAACGGCGACCTCCCGATGGGGATGCCCATCACCTTCGGCGTGCAGAACTCGGACCACGAGGCGAAGGACTGGGCCAACAGCCGGTTCCTCCTGGTGGTGGGTGCCAACCCGGTCGAGACGCGGATTCCCGATGTCCACTTCCTCTTCGACGCCGTCGAGCGTGGCGCCCGGATGGTGGTGATCGATCCGGTGTTCTCCGGGACGGCATCGAAGGCCGACGCCCACATCCGGATCCGGCCGGGAACCGACGCCGCGCTCGGGCTCGCACTGGTCCACCAGATCCTGGTCGACGGCCTGGCCGACCTCGACTTCATGCGGACGTACACCGATGCGTCGCTCCTGGTCCGCACCGACACCGGCCGCCGACTCCGTCAGGCCGACCTGCTCGGCGACGACGCGGAAGACCGGTTCGTCGTCTGGGACGAGGCGGCCCGAGCGCCGATCACGATCGGCACCGAGAAGCTGGGGATGCCACCGGGCGTGGTGGCCGCCCTCGACGGGACGTTTGAGGTGACGCTCCACGACGGGACGCAGGTGACCGTCACGCCCGGCTTCGCGCTCGTCCGCGCCGAAGTCGGGCGCTGGACGCCCGAGGCCGCGGAAGCGGTCACGGAGATCCCGGCCGAGACGATCGTCCGCCTCGCCCGCGCCTACGCCTCCGAGAAGCCGGCCGCGATCTTCATGGGCGGCGGCGCGTTCCACTGGTACCACGGTGACCTCGTCGGCCGCGCGTTCGGGCTCCTGGCCACGATCACCGGCAACATCGGACGGTCCGGCGGAGGGTTCTCCGTCTACGTCGGCCAGTACAAGGTCCGGGTCATCGTCGCGCCGTGGTGGAACCCGGGCGGCAGAAAGCTGAAGGTCGTCCCGTCGATCTACTTCCTCAGGGGCCGGACGGAGACGATGCACCCGGCGGTGCCCTACCCGGAGGCGGGCTTCAAAGCGCTCTTCTGCTCGTTCTCCAACATGTTCATCCAGTCACCGGATATCAACCGGCTTCACGAGACGCTGCGCGAGCTGGAATTCATCGTCGTCGCGGACAACCAGATGACCGACACCGTCGCCTGGGCGGATGTCGTGCTCCCGGCCACGACCTGGTACGAGAAGCTGGACCTCACCGCAACCCCGCTCCACCCGTTCCTCCAGCTCCAGCAGGCGGCGATCCCGCCGGTGGGCGAGTCTCGGTCCGAGCTTGAGATGTGGCGCGAGATCGTCCGCCGGATCGACCCCGGGCTGGCGGCGGAGTACTTCGACGTCACCGAGGACGACGCGATCCGGATGATCCTGGAGGCGGGCGCGGATCCAGGTGGCCCCACGGAGGGGATCACCCTCGAGCAGCTCAGAGAGGGGCCGGTCCGCCTGAACGTGCCGGACCCGGACATCCCCTTCCTCCGGCAGATCCGCGACCTGGAGCCGTTCCCGCCGCGCTCGCTGCCCGCATCGCTGGAGGCGACAGCCGCCTTCCTGCCCACTCGCCGGATCGAGTTCTACAAGGAGGAGGACCGCTTCCGGGAACTCGGCGAAACGGTCCCCACGTACCGGGATGCATACGACGACCGCGTCCACGATCCTGCCGAGTGGCCCTTCGTCCTCCTCTCGTCCCACAGCAAGTGGAGGATCCATTCCACCTACTCGAACAATCCGTGGCTGGCCGAGATCCACGGCGGGCGCGCCACGGTCCTCATCCACCCCGCCGACGCCGCCGAGCGCGGGATCGGTGAGGGCGATCCGATCGAGATGTTCAACACCCGCGGTTCGCTCGTCGCCCTGGCGCAGCTTTCGGACGCGGCCAGGCCTGGTACGGCGACCCTGGCGGAGGGGTGGTGGACGCGGTACTTCCGCTCCGGCAAGGGGGTGAACGAGCTCACGAGCTCCGTGGTCAACCCGATCCACGAGGTGCATTTCGTGCCGAACATGTGGGCTCCGTCGACGGGCTGGAAGGACTGCCGGGTCCAGATCCGGCGCGCCCCGGAGGGCGTGTCCTGATGAGCGAGCCGAAGGTCTCGCCGATCGACGCGCTCCCGGCCGCGTCGCGGAGCTACGGCGAGATCGGGCCGCGGTCGGCCTCGCCGCACTGGGGCATGGTCGTCGACCAGGAGCGCTGCATCGGCTGCTGGTCGTGCGCGGTCATCTGCAAGAGCGAGAACGACGTCCCGCTCGGGACGTGGTGGAACCGGATCCTCACGCAGGGCGACGAACTGGACCAGCCCATGGAGGTGCGCGGCGGCGCGCTCGAGATGGACTGGATGCCGCTGGCCTGCCAGCACTGCGAGAACGCGCCGTGTGTGAAGGTCTGCCCGGTCGGGGCGACGTATTACCGCGACGACGGCCTTGTGATGCAGGACAACGACCGGTGCATCGGCTGCCGCTACTGCATGATCGCCTGCCCGTACGGCGTCCGGACGTTCAACTGGGGTGAGCCGGTCCGGCCGACAGCCCACAGCACGGGCATGATCGAGGTGCGTCCGGTCGGCACGGTCGAGAAGTGCACGATGTGCGTCCATCGGCTGGCGGAGGACCAGGTCCCGTCGTGCGTCTGGTCCTGCCCCACCGGGGCGCGCGTCTTCGGCGATCTCAACGACCCGGCGAGCCGCGTCAACGAGCTCATCCGCGAGCGCGAAGGATACGAACTCCTGAAGGAGGCCGGCACGAAGCCGTCGGTCCACTACCTCCCGCCACGCCGGAAGAACGAGCTATGAGCGCGACGACGATCCCTGCCGGAGCGATCCGGGCACGCCTGACCGCACGCCGCCCCCTGGTCCTCTGGATCGGCTTCCTCGTGCTTGTCATGGCGGCGGGCGGGGCAGCCTTCCTCTACCAGTACGCGAACGGCCTCGTCGTCACCGGCATGCGCAACACGGTGATGTGGGGGCAGTACATCCTCTTCTTCATGTTCTTCGTCGGCCTCTCCGCCGGCGGCCTCATCGTCGCCTCGGCTGGGCGGCTCTTCGGGGTCAGGCTGTTCAAGCCGATCACCCGGCTCGCGGTCCTTGCGGCGACCGTCGCGGTGCTCCTGGCGGCCATCTTCATCCTGCCCGACCTCGGTCGTCCGGAGCGTCTCCTCCACATCTTCCTGTACCCGAACTTCACGTCGCCGATGATCTGGGACATCATGATCGTCATCGCCTACATGGCCATGTCCGCCTTCTACGTCTGGCTCTATGTTCGCGCCGACCTGGCGCGGCGCGGCTCGTGGCTCGCGTTCGGGACCGGGACGTCCGCGCGAGCGCTCGCCCGGGAAGAGCGGCTCAAGTCGGCGATGGCCTGGGTGGCGCTTCCGGCGGCGATCCTGCTCCACTCGATCACGGCCTGGATCTTCGGGCTCCAGATCAGCCGGGGCTTCTGGTACTCGGGGATCATGGCGCCGATGTTCATCACGTCCGCGCTCGTCTCCGGCCTGGCGCTCGTCATCCTCCTCGCCCTCGTCATGCGGCGTCTCGGCCGGCTCCGGTTCGGCGACGAGCTCGTGGCGTTCCTCGGCGGGCTGCTCGGGATCTTCATCGCGGTGTTGTTCTTCCTCACGGCCGCGGAATTCCTCACGGCGGCGTATCCGGGCGCACCCAAAGCGGCCGCGTTCGAGCGCCTCCTCGTCGGCATCTACGCACCCCTCTTCTGGTTCGAGGTGGCGATCGGACTCGGCGTGCCGTTCGTCATCCTGGCGATCCGGCCTCTACGCTTGAACCCGGTCTGGGTCGCGGCGGCCGCGGCGATCGCGATCCTCGGCATCTTCGTGCACCGTCTCAACCTCATCCTCAACGGGCTCTCGTACGCCACGATCCAGTACCCGCCGGGTGTCTCGGTGGGTGTAGACCAGGGCTTGGGATCCAGCTTCGCGCTCAGCCACTGGTACATCCCGACGGCGGTCGAGTGGCTCGTGGTGGCCGGCGTGCTGGCCTTCGGCGCGCTCGTCTTCACCGTCTCCGTGCTCATCCTGCCGATGCAGGAGCCCGCCGACCACTGAGCGACGGCGGGCCTGGTGGACCCGGCGCAGCGTCAGCGGCCGATCTGCTCCAGCCGCTCGTCGCCGCCCATGACGATGAGTTCGTCGTCCTCCGCGAGGACCATGTCGCGATGCGGGTTGAACGTGACCTCAGAGCCCCGGCGCAGGGCGATCGGGCTGACCTGGAGCCGGCCCGGCAGGTCCAGCTCCTTGAACGACCGACCCACGAACGACGCCGGCGGCCGGACCTTGACGATCCCGAATCGAGGCGCGACGTCGAGGTAATCGATGACGTCGGTGATCGCCAGCGAATGGGCGACACGGGTGCCCATCTCGCGCTCCGGGTAGACCACGCGGTCCGCGCCGACGCGCTCCAGGATCGCGCCGTGCAGGGTCGTCGCAGCCTTGGCGATCACGTGGCCGACACCCAGATTCTTGAGCGCCATCGTCGCGAAGATGCTGGCCTCGGTCGAACTGCTGATGGCCACGATCGCGTACTCGAACTCGCCCGCACCAACAGACCGGAGCGCGCCCTCATCGCTGGCGTCGAGCTGGATGGCATGCGTCACCTCCGGGGCGATCTCGTTGACCGCCGCCTCGCTGCGGTCGATGGCCAGGACCTGATGACCCAGCTTCTCCAGCTCGAGAGCCGCGGCCGTGCCGAACCGCCCGAGACCGATGACCAGGATGGATGACTTCATGGCGACTCCTTGGCGAGATGGTCGTTCATCCGATGCGTATCGTCTCGACGGCCGGGCGCGACAGGACGGGTCGGAACCGAGCGGTCATGGCCAGGACCAGGGTCAGCGGGCCCAGGCGCCCGATGAACATCGCGACGATCACGACGAGCCGAGCCAAGTCCGGCAGGTCAGGGGTGAGGCCCGTGGAGGCGCCGACCGTCCCGAACGCGGAGATCGATTCGAACATGACCTCGACGAACAAGGCGGCCGGCGTCGTCAGCTCCAGGAGCAGGCCGACGACGAACACGAAAGCGATCGAGAGCAGAGCCACGGACAGCGCCCGGTAGATGAGGATGTGCTGGATCCGCCGACCGAAGGCCTCCGCCGACGGGAGGCCGCGGACGGTCGAGACGATGGCCACCAGCAGGACGCTGAAGGTGTTGACCTTGATGCCACCCGCCGTCGAACCGGACGCGCCGCCGATGAACATCAGAGCCATGACCACGAAGAGCGAGGCCTCCGCGAGGCCCGCGGTCTCGAGGGCGCTGAACCCGGCCGTCCGCAACGTGACCGATTCGAACAGGGCGTTGAGGGGTCGCTGGCTCTCCGGCAGGGCGCCCAGCGTCCGGGGGTTGGACCACTCAAAGACGCCGATGGCGACCGCACCGCCGACGACGAGGATGACGGTGGTCACCAGGACCAGTTTGGTCTCGAGCGCGAGACGGGTCCAACGCCGCTTGCCGACCGCGTCGCCGACGATCGCGTAGCCCAGGCCACCCAGCACGATCAGCACCCCGATCGGCCCCAGGATCCACGGGTTCCCGACGTAGTCGGCCAGGCTGCGGAAGCCGCCGGTGAGGTCGAAGCCGGCGTTGTTGAAGGCGGAGATGGAGTGGAAGATGCCCCACCAGGTGGCCTGGCCCCAGGCGAGGCCCTCGCCCGCGAACGCGGCTGTGAGCACGGCGGCACCGGCCAGCTCCGCGATGAGTGTGAAGGCGGCGATGCGCTTGACGAGGGTGGTGACGCTGCCCAGCTCCGGGACCCCCGTGGATGCCTGGACGAGCATCCGGTCACGCAGTCCGGTCCGCCGGCCGATCAGGAGGAAGAGCAGGAGCGTGGAACCGGTCATGAACCCGAACCCGCCGATCTGGATGAGTGCGAGGATGACGAGGTGACCGAATGGGCTCCAGTACGACCCGGTGTCCAGGACGACGAGGCCGGTGACGCACACCGCCGAGGTCGCGGTGAACAGCGCGTCCAGCGGCCGCGTCCACGACCCGTCCGCGGAAGCGATCGGGAGCGACAGGATCACCGTGCCGATGGCGATGACGACCGCGAAGCCGATGAGCAGGACGGCGGCCGGGGAACGCTGCCGGCGGACGCGCCTGGGCGGGGCGATCCGGTATTCGCGGGGCTGCACGAACTCGACCCGGACGCGTTTGTCCCCGGGTCGGCGACCCTGGAGCGTCACGGACGGATCCTCGGGCCGGTCGGCGGACGGGGCGGCGGCCCGGCCACCCACGCGGCCGACGTGGTCGCGGCGTTGCCGGAGTCGATGGACACCCGTGGAAGTCTATCCACGAGGCGCCGGACGGGTGAGCGGCCGGGCGAGTCATCGGCCCGGTGCTCGTCACGCCGCGACGGCGGTTCGTGACAACGTTGGTCCGGGAGGCGAACCGCCCAGGGTCTAGCTAGACCTCCTTGAACTCGCCCTCCACGGCTTCCTCGCCCTCGGGCGCGGGCTCGCCGCCCTCGCCCGGCGAACCGGCACTGCCCTCGCCGGCACCATCCGATGAGCCGTCACCCGACCCATCGGTCCGGCCCGCCTCCGACGCCGAGGCCTGGTACGCGGCCGTCGATACGCGCTGGAGCGTCTCGGCGAGCGCCGTCATGCCGGTGCGGACCGCCTCGATATCGGAGCCCTTGAGCGCCTCGCGGATGGACGACACCTGGTTCTCGACCTCGAGCTTGTCTTCGGACGAGACCTTGTCGCCAAGGTCCTTGATGGTGCGCTCGGCCTGGAACGTGAGGGCCTCCGCCTGGTTGCGCGTCTCGACCTCCTCGCGCCGCGCCTTGTCCTCCTCGGCGTGCTCCGCGGCGTCCCGGACCATCTGGTCCACGGCGCTCTTGTCCAGCATGGACGAGGCGGTGATCCGGACCTGCTGCTCCTTGTTCGTCGCCCGGTCCTTGGCCTTCACGTCCAGGATGCCGTTGGCATCGATGTCGAAGGTGACCTCCACCTGGGGCACGCCGCGGGGAGCCGGCGGGAT
>JANONZ010000236.1:0-1683 GCA_031421095.1 Thermomicrobiales bacterium | reverse complement strand
AGGCTGCGTTCGATACCCTCGCGCACGCGACCGGCCGCCCAGTGGCCGACGATGCCGTCCGTGTCGACGTCCGGGCCGCTCGCCTCCGCCCAGACGTCGTCCGGCAGCTGCGCAACCAGATCCGCGACGTACTCGCCCTTGTAGCCGTCCTCGGGCACGGGTTCGCCGCGCCGCAGCGCCGCGACCGACGCGCCGAGAATGCGGATCTGGCCGCCCGAGTCATTGAAGTAGTACTCGCGCGTGACAAGCTGCCCGCCAGCCTCCAGGACCCGGCACAGCAGGTCGCCGACGAACGCGCCGCGGGCATTGCCGATGTGCAGCGGGCCGGTCGGGTTGGCCGACACGAATTCCACGTTGACCGAGCGCGGTCGGGTCGCCGCCACCCGGCCCCACGCCGCTGGCTCCGCGAGGACCCCGGCGATGGTCGCCTCCAGCGCGTGATCGGCCAGGCGCAGGTTGAGGAACCCCGGAGCGGCCGCTTCCGCCGAGGCGATCGGCGTGGACTTGGGGCTGTCCGCGATCTCTCGCTGGAGCTCCGCAACGAGTGCCGAGGCGATCGCGAGCGGGGCCATCCGGTACGGCCGGGCCAGCTTCATGGCGAGGTTGCTGGCGAAGTCGCCATGGGACGGGTCAGCGGGCCGTTCAACCCCGACAGCAGGGCGTGGTGCGTCGGCCGACGGCTGGGGAAGCGCGCCCGATTCGACCGCGCGCTCCCAGGCGCGCTCGACAGCGTCACGAACAAGGCTTCGCAGCGGTGGCGCGATCACGGGCTGGCAGGTCTCCAAGGTGCGGGGCCGGGCGTGCGGGAGTGCCATCGTAGCCGCACGGTCACGAGTCATGGGTACTGGGCGCGCCATGACCGTTACGGTGCTGGTGCGCACCAGAATCCGGGAGTGCTCGTGGGGTCTGGATCGGTTTGGTGCGGTCTACGCAGAACAACGTACTAGACCGGTCCTATCGAGTATGCCATCCTTCCGAGGCTCGATCGGGTACTGGGCTCCGCGAGGGGCTCACCGACTCGGGATCGTCATCATCCATGGCCGATATGGCCGAACACGCAAAGCTCGGGGACCTGCATATGTCTGACTCTTCGCGCCGACGCACCCGATTCGCGCGTCGCCTTTCCTGGCTCGTTGTCGCAGCGTTGACCGTCACTGCGCTTGTGCCTGTGCCGGCCTTCGCGACCCATAACCCGGGTGCTGTACCCACCAGCGCACCCAACGCCGAAAGCCACATCATCGTCGTTGGAAATCCGAAATGCGGTGCGGGCCAGTTCGCGACGTTTAAGATCGACGGCACGCCCGTAAACGACACGATAGATAACAACAATGACCCGATCGACATCTCTAATGCGACGCTGGTCTCCTTCGACTGGGCGATCAACGCCGCCTTTCTCGACACATACGACATGGCCGCCGTCATCGTGAAGGGTGGCCCTAACGCCATCGTGTACATCTATAACGATCCCGGCGATGACAGCGACACCAACCTGCAGTCCCCGTCCAACGGGAACAACCAGGCCGAGATCAGCCACGTCGAGTTCTGCTTCAACGAGAAAGGCAAGCCCGGTCCGACGCCGACCCCCACGCCGACCCCCACGCCGACGCCGACCCCCACGCCGACGCCGACCCCCACGCCGACGCCGACCCCCACGCCGACGCCGACCCCCACGCCGACGCCGAC
>JANONZ010000235.1:0-2754 GCA_031421095.1 Thermomicrobiales bacterium | reverse complement strand
CGGAGCCGTTCTGGTCGCATGGCAGGCCACGACGCCACCGGGCACGCTTGAGACGAGGTCGCCGAGGCGATCTGACGGGCCGCGGACCCCACCGAGCGGTGCCGGACATGGCCGAAGGTCCACGTTGTGGACAGATGACAGGATCCGAGACCGATCGGCGTGCAGGACCTCCGTGGCGGGCGGGCGGCGGCGGCGGACCTTGAGCGGCGGCGCGGCAGCGTCAGGCGGGCGCGACAGCCTCCGCTCGGACCCGCTCCACGAAACGGGCGATCCGGCGCAGCGCCTCCTCGAGTCGCTCGTAGGACGTGGCGTAGCACATCCGGACGTGGCCGGCCCCGGACGGCCCGAATGCACTGCCGGGTACGACCGCCACGCGTTCCTCCAGGAGCAGTCGTTCCGTGAAGACCTCGTCGCTCAAGCCGGTCGAGGTCACCCGCGGGAACGCATAGAACGCGCCGCGCGGCTCGAATGTCTCGAGTCCGACCGCGTTCAGGCCGTCGACGATGAGCCGCCGCCGCCGGTCGTACTCGGCCAGCATCCGCTCGACGTCCGGCTCGCCCTCGAGGACCGCTGCGAGCGCCGCGTCCTGGGCGGTGGTCGGGGCCGACATGATCCCGTACTGGTGGACCTTGACCATCCCCTCCAGGATGACGGCCGGTGCGGCAACGTAGCCCACGCGCCAGCCGGTCATGGCGTAGGCCTTCGAGAACCCGCCCATGAGGATGGTCCGCTCACGCATCCCGGGCAGTGCGCTCATCGCCCGGTGGTGGTAGGTCCCGTAGGCCAGCCGGTCGTAGATCTCGTCGCTGTAGACGAGCAGGTCGTGGCGGATGGCGATGTCGGCCAGGGCATCCTGGACCGCGTCCGTCAGGACGGCGCCGGTCGGGTTGCATGGATAACCCAGGAAGAGCGCCTTGGTGCGTGGCGTGATGGCCGCCTCCACGGCAGCCGGATCAAGGGCGAACTCGTCCTCGAAGCGGGTCGCGACGAGACGGACCGTGCCGCCGGCGAAGACGATCGCGGGGACGTAGGCGACGTAGCTCGGCTCGTGCAGGATGACCTCGTCACCCGGGTCGCACGTCGCCCGCAGGGCGAGGTCCACGGCCTCCGATGCCCCGACCGTGATGAGGATCTCCGTCGTCGGGTCATAACGAACGCCATAGCGGCGTTCCAGGTGGCCGGCCAGCGCGCGCCGCAGCTCCAGCGTCCCGAGGTTGCTCGTGTAGTGCGTCCGGCCTTCGCGCAGGCTCTCCACGCCGGCTTCGACGATGACCCGAGGTGTATCGAAGTCGGGCTCCCCCACCCCCAGGCTGATGACGTCGTCCATCGTCGCGAGGATGTCGAAGAAGCGCCGGATGCCGGACGGCGGCACGATCAGCACGCGCTCGGCCAGGACACGGTCGGCCAGCGGTGGCCGGCCGGGCGCCAAAGGGTCGGTCATGCGCGGGCCGCAACGACGGAGAGCGACGCCATGCGCTCGGCCGGTGTCGGCACCGATGGGTTGGCCGCGTGGGCGAGATCGGCGGGTTCGAGCATCCGCCAGTCCGCGCCGGCCGTGATCGCCTCGTACCCGCGGGCGAGGCTGAACAGGTCCGCCTCCGACCAGGCCGCACCGATGAGCTGAAGCCCGACCGGCAGGCCCTCCGACAGGCCGCATGGGATGGAGAGCCCGGGCAGGCCGGCCATGTTGACTGGCAGCGTGCAGGCATCGGACAGGTACATCGAGACCGGGTCGGAGAGCCGGGCGCCAAGAGGAAAGGCGACCGTCGGCGAGGTCGGCGCGACGAGGGCATCGAAGCCGTCCGCCCATAGCGCATCGAAGTCGCCCTTGATGAGGGTCCGGACCTTCTGGGCCTTGAGGTAGTAGGCGTCGTAGTAGCCGGCCGACAATGCATACGTCCCGAGCATGATCCGACGCTTGACCTCTGCGCCGAAGCCGCGGCCGCGGGTGGCGAGGTAGTTGGTCAGTACGTCCCCGTCGCCGAGACGCGGCCCGTAGCGGATCCCGTCGTACCGGGCCAGATTCGCGCTGGCCTCCGCCGGGGCCACGATGTAATACGTCGCGAGGCCGTACTCGGTGTGCGGCAGGCTGACGTCCTCGACGATCGCGCCGGCCGCCTCCAGGGCTGCGACCGCCTCACGGATCCGAGCCTCGACGCCCGGCTCCATGCCGGCGACAAGGTACTCGCGGGGCAGGCCGAATCGCTTTCCGCGCAACGCACCGGCCGCCTCGTCATCGCCCGACGGCAGCGCGGTCAGGGTCGCCGGCACCGGCTCCGGGGAGGACGTGGAATCGCGGTCGTCGCGTCCGGCGATCGCGTGGAGCAGTGCCGCCGCATCGCGGGTGTCGCGGGCGAACGGCCCGATCTGGTCGAGGGAACTCGCGAAGGCGACGATCCCATAGCGGCTGACCCGGCCATAGGTCGGCTTCATCCCGACGATGCCGCACAGGGCGGCCGGCTGGCGGATGGATCCGCCCGTGTCCGTTCCGATGGCCAGCGGGGTGTTGTAGGCGGCGACCGCCGCGGCGGACCCGCCACTGCTGCCACCCGGCACCCGGTCCAGCGCCCATGGGTTGGCAGTCGGCCCGAACGCCGAGTGCTCGGTCGACGAGCCCATCGCGAACTCGTCCATGTTCGTCTTGCCGAGGATGACCGCGCCGGCCTCGCGCAGGCGTTCCGTGATGTGCGCGTCGTACGGCGCCCGATAGCCCTCAAGGATCCGCGACCCGGCCGTGCACTGGCCGCCCTTGAC
>JANONZ010000234.1:0-8588 GCA_031421095.1 Thermomicrobiales bacterium | reverse complement strand
GGCAAGACCGCGAACCCGGAGGATCGGCATCTACGCCATCGGGTGCGACGTCGGCTCGCAGAGCCTGAAGGGTGTCCTGATCGGCCCAGATGGGGCCGTGTGTGCGACCGCCTCCGAGTCCTACCGCGTCGACTACCCACGCGACGTCTGGGCGGACCAGGACCCGGTCCTCTGGCAGCGCGCCCTGGCCGCCGTCATCGATCGACTCCGTGCGGACGGCAGGATCGATGCCGCCGACGTCGGTACCCTCGGCCTCGCCAGCCAGGTCGATGGGGTCGTTGCCGTCGACGCCGACACGCGCCCTCTGCGCCCGGCGATCATCTGGATGGACCGGCGGGCCGCTCGCGAGGCGGAGGAGGTCCGCGCCCGCATCGATGCCGACGAGGTGCGTGCACTCACTGGCCTCAACCTTGATGCGTATCACTGCGCCCCGAAGATCGCCTGGCTGCGCCGAGCCGAGCCGCACATCGCCGCTGCGGCCACCGCCTACCTGCTCCCGGGCAGCTTCCTCGTCGCGTGGCTGACAGGCGAGCGCGTCGTGGACCATGCCAACGCCTCGTCGACCATGCTCTACGACATCACGACGCGCGACTGGTCGCCCCGGCTGCTTGCCGCGTTCGACCTGAAAGCCGACCAGCTCGGACGGGTGGCGGCTGCGACCGACATGGCAGGGATGCTGACGCCAGCCGCCGCGGAGCAACTCGGCCTGACGACCGGCTGTGGCGTCGTCGTCGGGACGGGCGACGAACACGGCGCGGCGCTGGGCGCGGGAGTCGTGCGGCCGGGCATCGTCTGCGACATCACCGGGACGGCGGAGGCGGTCGGAGTGGCGTCGTCGTCGCCCGTCATCGACCCGACCGGCCTGGTCGAGACGCATGGCCATGCCGATCCGCGCGCGTGGCTGATCGAGAACCCTGGGTTCGTGTCGGGCGGCAGCGTGCGCTGGCTCCTCGACATCGTCGGAGGCGATGAGGCGCGCATGTCCGGCGAGGCCGCGAACATCCCGCCAGGGAGTGCCGGGGCGACATTCCTGCCCGCGCTCGCCGGCTCCACGACGCCACGCTGGGACGAGCACGCGCGCGGTGCGTTCAGCGGCCTGAGCCTGGGCCACGGTCGGGCCCATCTCGCCCGGGCCGTGCTGGAGGGCTGCACCTTCGGCCTGCGCGACATCGTGGACCGCCTCGCCGCGCTGGGCCTGGACGGTGACGAGATCCGGGTCGTGGGCGGCGGGGCGCGCAGCGAGACCTGGCTCCAGATGAAGGCCGACGTCACGGGTCGGGTCGTGCGCGTCCTCGAGACACTCGAGGCGACGGCCATGGGAGCCGGATATCTCGCCGGCATGGCGGCCGGCATCTTCGCGGACCTCGACGACGCTATCGAGCGGCGCACGGTCCTGGACCCGACACCGTACGTGCCGGACACCTCCGTCCGTGCCGCCTACGACGACGCCTACGGTCGCTATCGAGCCGTGTTCGATGCTCTCGGCCCACTCGAGCTCGGTCGGGGAGGGGACCGGTGACCGTCCTCCCACCCTTCCTCGACCCGACCGACCTCGATGGTCTGCGGACGCGGCTGGCCCCCGGGGAAGGGACGCCCCAGCGCCGTCCGATCGGCCTGCGTCGGCTCGAGATCGGTCCGGATGCGCTCGACACGCTGCCGATGGCCGTGGCTGAGGCTCGCGGAGGGCGTGGCGATGTCGTCGTCCTGACCGACGCGACCGCGATCCGCCGCGGCGACGAGGACCTCAAGGCCCTGGCCGTAGGCCTCTTGCGGGCCGGCGGATCTGCCGCGCCCCACGGATCCGATGCGCCCGACACGGCCCGCGGATCCGTTCGCCACGTGATCCTGGGCGCCGATCGTTCCGAGCTGCATGCGGACGCGCGCGCCCTTGCCGAAGCCGACGCGGCGATCCGCGGCGCGGCCGTCGTCGTGAGCGTCGGCTCCGGCACGATCACGGATATCGCCAAGGACACGACCTTCCGGGCCGGTCTGCCGTTCGTCGTCGTGCAGACGGCCGTGTCCGTCAACGCGTTCTCCGATGACATGGCCGTCCTGCTCCGCAACGGGGTGAAACGGACCGTGCCGTCCCACTGGCCGGACGCGCTGATCGTGGACCTGGATGTCATCGCCGGGGCCCCGCCGATCATGAACCGTGCCGGCTTCGGCGAGCTGATGGCGATGTTCACGGCCCCAGCCGACTGGTATCTCGCGACCGCCATCGGGGCAGATGACAGCTTCGATCCGAAGG
Source organism: Thermomicrobiales bacterium (assembly GCA_031421095.1). Classification (GTDB taxonomy): domain Bacteria; phylum Chloroflexota; class Limnocylindria; order Limnocylindrales; family CSP1-4; genus SPCO01. The sequence continues at coordinate 6,340 of JANONZ010000234.1, read as the reverse complement.
TCGTCGACCTGTTCCGAGCCGGCGGGGATCGACTGCTGGACCACGCGGCGGGGGTCGCGGCGAACCGCCACGATGCGCTGGCCGAGCTGGCTGTCCAGATGACGATGACCGGGATCGCCATGGGCGTGGCCGGCCGGACGGCGCCGCTGTCCGGCACGGAGCACACGATCAGCCACCTGCTGGACATGGCAGCGGAACGGGACCGCCGCGGGTTGGCCTTCCATGGGGCCCAGGTCGGGGTCGCGGCGGTTGTCGTGGCGCTGGCCTGGCGGCGCGTGCTGCGCGACCTGGACCCGGAGCGCATCGCCGCAGTGGCCGCTGGTGGCGTCCCGGCCAGCCTGGAGGATCGTCAGCTGCGCGTCGCAGCCGCCTTCGATCCGCTCGATCCCAGTGGCGCCGCGACGGCCGAATGCTGGTCCGACTACCGTCGCAAGGTGCAGCGCTGGAACGGCTCTCCGGAGCGGCGGCTCGCGCTGGCCGAGGCGTGGGACCGCCATCGGACGGCGATCGGCGAGCTTGTCCTGTCCCCGGAAGCGATCGTCGCCGGGCTCCGCGCAGCGGGCGCCCCGACACGCTTCTCCGAGTTGGAGCCGGCGATCCCGGCGGATGTCGCTCGCTGGGCCGTTGCGTCGTGCCACCTGATGCGGGATCGCTTCACGGTCGCCGACCTGGTCGACCTCACCGGCGCCCTGGGGCGTGGCTGGGACGAGACCTTCTGCGACGACCTCCTGGCCGAGGCCGCGGCGATGGGAGCGGGCCTGTGACCGACAGCCGTCCACCGACTCGGCCCGCTCCCACAGCGTCGCCGACGCGGCCGGACCGCCTGTACCGCGGCTACGTCTTCGACCTGGACGGGACGCTCTACCTGGGCGAGGCGCTCATCCCGGGTGCGGCCCGGACCGTGGCCCGGCTGCGGGCCGCGGGTGCACGAACGCTGTTCCTGACCAACAACCCGAGCCGGCTCCCGGCCGACTACGCGGCCAAGCTGACGACCCTGGGCATCCCGGCTGCCCCCGACGACGTCGTCTCGTCCACGGACGCCCTCCTGCGCTACCTGCGGACGCATGCCCCGGGTGCCCGGGTGCTGCCGATCACCGAACCACTTCTGCGCGACCTGCTGGTCCGTGAGGGCGTGGAGCTCACCGACGACCCCGAGGCGACGGACGTCGTCGTCGTGGCCTGGGACCGCACGTTCGATTACGCCAAGCTCACGGCGGCCTTTCGCGCGGTCCGCGCCGGCGCCCGGATCGTGGCCACCAACCCCGACCCGTACTGCCCGACCCCGGACGGCGGCCTGCCGGACTGCGCCGCGATGCTCGCCGCCATCGAGGCCTGCACCGGCGCCCGGGCGGAGGCCATCGTCGGCAAGCCCTCCAGCCACATGGCGGAGACCGTGATGGATCGGCTGCACCTGCCAGCGGACGACACGATCCTCGTCGGCGACCGGATCCTGACCGACGTTGCGATGGCCCGCCGCGCGGGCATGCACGCCGCCCTGGTCCTCACCGGCGCCACCCGCCGCCACGAGGTCCCCGGTTCGCCGCATGCCCCCGACTTCGTCCTCGACGACGTGACCCAGCTGCTGCCCGACGGCGCCTGACAGGAGACCGCCCATGCCCGAGTTCATCTTCATGCTCACCCACCACGACCAGACGCTGGAGAACGCGCTGGAGGTCTATGACGACATCCGCGATCTACCGCTGCGTTACGTCGGCTTCAAGGACGTGGGCGTGCCGCAGGCGACCCTGCGCGAGCTGACCCGGCGCATGCACGCAGACGGTCGTGAGGTGATGCTCGAGGTCGTGTCCGAGCGGCCCGAGGACGAGCTACGCTCCGTCGCCGCGGCCGTCGATATCGGGGTGGATTGGGTCCTGGGCGGGACGCACGCCGACGAGGCGCTGGTGGCGCTCGATGGGGCGCCCGTCCGCTACTGCCCGTTCCCTGGGCGGATCATCGGCCACCCCAGTCTGTTGCGCGGCACGATCGAGGAGATCGCCGCCAGCGCCCGGGCTCTGACCACCCGCGACGGGGTCCATGGCGTGGACCTGCTCGCGTATCGCTTCGATGGCGACGTCGAGGCGCTGGTGGCGGCTGTCGTCGCCGCCTCGTCCGGCCCGGTCATCGCCGCCGGGTCGGTCGACTCGATCGAGCGCATCCGGACGCTCGGTCGTCTGGGGGCCTGGGGATTCACGATCGGCGGCGCGATCTTCGAAGGCCGACTGCCGGCCGGTCCATCGGTTCGAGAGCAGCTCGAGGTGGCGCTGACCGCCGCGAGCGACGTGACAGGAGGTGTGGGTGAGTCGGTCCCGAAGTGACGAACCAACCGGCCATCGACGGCCGGACAAGCGCGCGATGATGAGGAGGTCACGTTCATGACTACATCCCGACGTTCACGCCTCGATCCGGCCGAGATCACCCGTCTCGCGATCGAGCGCCGGCTGACTCGCCGCCAGTTCCTCGCCGTTTCGGGCGCATCGATCGGTGCCGCGGCGCTGGCCGGTTGCGCGCCGCCCGCGAGCACCGGCCCCACCGCCAACGCCTCCGGTGGCGGCGTGGTCGGCGAGACCATGACTCTGGCGACCTGGCCCAACTACCACAACCCGGCGGTCATCGCGGCGTTCGAAGCCGTCAGCGGCGTCAAGGTCAACCTCACCGTCTACGGCTCGACCGAGGAGATGGAGGCCAAGATCCGGGCGGGCAACTCCGGCATCGACGTCGTCGTCCCCAGCAACTACGCGGTCGAGGGCTGGGTCGCAGACAAGCTCATCCAGCCGATCGACTACGCGAAGCTGCCCGCGTTCAAGCGCGAGGACTGGAACGCCCTGTTCATGGATCAGGCGTTCGACAAGGGCAACACCCACACGATCCCGAAGAACTGGGGCACGACCGGCATCGCCTACCGGTCGAACAAGGTGACCACGGACGTCACGTCGTGGAAGCAGTTCTTCGACGTGGCCGGAACGACGTACGCTGGCAAGACCGTGATCGTCGACCATCAGATCTCCAGCATCGGGTCCGCGGCCGTCGGGATGGGCCTCTCGCTCAACACGATCGACGTGGGCGAGATGGGCCAGATCGAGGCGATGCTGACCGCGCTCAAGCCCAAGCTGTATGCCATCAGCTCCGACGTCCAGCCGCCCCTGCGCAACGAGGACTCGTGGCTGTCCATCGCGTGGACCGGTGACGGCGTCCAGGTGTCGCGCGACAAGGCCGACGCACGCTACGTCGTGGCAGACGACGGCGGCGAGCTCTGGATCGACAGCTACAGCATCGCCAACGACGCCCCGAATGCGGCGGGAGCGTATGCCTTCCTCGACTACATCCTGCAGCCGGAACATGCGGCTCTCGAGACCGAGTTCTGCCTGTTCCCGCACGCCAACGACAAGGCGACGGCGTTGCTCGACCCGGCCATCAGGGACAACAAGATCATCTATCCCAGCGCGGAGCGGCTGGCGAAGCTGGAGTACGCCGTGAACGCCACGTACAACAGCCCGCTCCGGGCCGAGACCTGGGCCAGGATCAAGGCCTCGTCCTAGATGTCGGTCGCCGCGCCAGGAGCCGGGCCGGCCAGGACGCGGCCGACCGCGACCCGGCCGGCGGCGCAGGAAGGGACCGGCAGCCGGCTCTTCCTGCTGTTGCCGGCGGGCGTGTGGTACGTGGTGCTGCTCGTCGCACCGCTGGTCCTGCTCGCGGTCATCTCGCTCGGCGAACGGGCCGCCAACGGGGGCTATCAGCCGGCGCTGACCTTGAACCAGTACGCCAGCCTGGCGACGCGCTTCACGCCGTTCACGAACACGATCGTGCTCGCCTTCAGCGGGACGCTCCTGTGCCTGCTGTTCGGGTACCCGCTGGCGTACGTCCTGGCCACTCGGGCGGGTTCCTGGAAGATCGTCCTGATGGCCCTGATCGTCATCCCGCTCTGGACGAGCTTCCTTATCCGGACCTACGCCTGGATGTTCATCCTGGGCTCCAACGGTGTGCCCCGGATCCTGGAGACGTTCGGCGTGGAGGTGCAACTGCTCAACACCCCGTTCGCGGTCCTGCTCGGGATCGTCTACAACTACCTGCCGCTCATGGCCCTGCCGATCTTCGTCAGCCTGGAACGACTCGACCGGACCTACCTGGAGGCGTCGCGCGACCTCGGGGCCGGGCCGTTCGGGACGTTTCGCCAGATCACGCTGCCGCTTTCGGCGCCCGGGATCATGAGCGGCTGCCTGCTGGTGTTCATCCCGGTGATGGGCGAGTACCTCATCCCGGTGCTGCTGGGTGGCGGCAAGACCTATTTCCTGGGGAACGCGCTGGCCGACCTCTTCCTGCAATCGCGCAACTGGCCGTTCGGGGCGGCGCTCGGTACTGCCTTCGTCGCGTTCATGCTGGCCGTCGTCGCCCTGTACGCGTGGCTGGCGAAGCGACTGCCGGCTGGCAGCCGCGAGGAATCGCTCCTGTGATGCGGCGGCGGTGATGGCGGCGCGAGGCGGGCCGCGGCCGACGGGTCGTATGGAGTGGCTGATCGATCGCGGGCTACGTGGCTACGCGATCCTGGCCTACGTGTTCCTGTTCCTGCCGATCGTGATCGTCGTCATCTTCAGCTTCAACGCCGGCCGGCACGCGGCCGAGCTCACCGGCTTGTCCACCCAGTGGTACGGGGTGGCCTGGACGAACACGTTCGTGCGCAAGGCACTCGGCAACAGTCTGACCATCGCCGCCGCCACGATGGTCCTCGCGACATTGCTCGGGACCGCATCCGCTCTGGCCATGGCCTCGGCCCGGCCGCGCGTCCGAGCGGTCTTCGAGCAGTTGACGTACGTGGCCATCATCGTGCCCGGCATCGTCATCGGGATCGCGTCGCTGCTGTTTCTGGTGACCGTGGTCGGCTGGCTGAATCCGTGGGTGGCCTACCTGCTGCCGGGCACGACGCCGCGGCTCGGCCTTGGCGCGCACAGCGTTGTGGCGACGCACACGCTCTTTACCATGGCGATCGTCAACGTTCTCGTGCGGACTCGGCTGAAGGGGATGGACCGGGCACTGGTGGAGGCGTCGGGGGATCTGTTTGCGACGCCGTGGCGGACCTTCTGGCAGATCACCCTGCCGCAGATCCTGCCAGCCGTCATCGCGGGGGCCCTGTTGTCGTTCACGTTCAGCTTCGACGACTTCATCGTCGCGTTCTTCGTGTCCGGCCAGGACCAGACGCTCCCGATCTACCTGTTCGCGTCCATCCGGCGTGGTGTGACGCCCGAGGCCAATGCCATCGCCACGGCCCTGCTGGCCACGACGGTCACCGCGATGATCGTGACCGGCTGGTTCATCCGCCGCGGCCGGCTCGGTGCCCGATGAGCGGTCGATCGAGGACGGGCCGGACGGGCCGGCCGTTGCTCGCGGACGTGGTGCGCGATGGGCTGCGCCGGGCGATCGTCGCGGGCGAGTTCCCGGCCGGCTCCAAGCTGCCCAACGAGGACCGGCTCTCTGAGCGCTTCGAAGTCAGCCGGGCCACGATCCGCGAGGCGGTCCGCGGGCTCGTTGAGGATTCGTACCTGGACCGGAGGCACGGGTCGGGGACGTTCGTCACGGGTCGTCCGCTCCTGCGCAACTCGCTGGACCGGAACTTCTCATACACGGGGTACCTTGCGAGTCTGGGGCTGCGGGCCGGCAAGCAGCTGTTGGGCGCGCGCGTGGTGCCGGCTGACGCCGACGCGTCGGCGCGGCTGGCGGTGCCGCTTGGGACAGAACTGGCCGAGTTGCGCCGGGTCCGGACGGCAGATGGCACCCCGGCGATCTACTCGGTGGACCGCATCCCTGCGGACCTCGTCGACATCGACCGCGATCGCGAGGCGCTCGGCGGCTCGCTCTACGACCTGCTCGCGGGGCGCGGCGAGCCTGTCGTCCACGGCGAGGCCATCCTCCAGCCGGCAGCGGCGGCCGGCCCGGTCGCGGAGGCCCTGCAGGTCCCGGCCGGGACGCTTCTCCAAGCCATCGAGCAGGTCGACGTCAGCGCCTCTGGCCGCCGGGTTCTGCTTTCGCTGGAGTGGCACGTCCCGTCGGTCATCGAGCTTCGGGTGTTCCGCCGCGGACCGTCGTAGAGACCGAGGGCCACGTGTTAACTGCCCGCGCCCCGCGTCCCGCGCCCCGCACTGCTTCGCGCCTCGCTTGCGGCGTGTGAGATAGTACCGACCTTCGAGCGTGCGGCCCGATTGGTCGTCCTGCCGATGTCGGGCCACCTATCGGGTGCCCGGACGTGTTTGGAGGATGTCATGCACAAGTCGACCAGACTCATGGCGATGCTTACCGGAGTGGTCCTCGTGGCCGCTGCGTGTTCGAGCAATGGCGCGTCCACCGCCCCATC
>JANONZ010000233.1:0-3068 GCA_031421095.1 Thermomicrobiales bacterium | reverse complement strand
CAGACCCGTCCCCGCTCGTCCCATCCGTCGATCGCGGACTCCAACGCATGGCGGGCAACGCCAGTTGCGCCGGCAGCGAGGGCGACCAGGCCCCGGCCGTGATCGAGGGCCGGCTTGGTCACGGCCGGCATCGCCGAGAGGTGCTCGTCACAGGCCGCGAACCACAGTTCCGCATCCGCGGGTCGTCCGGCGGCCTGTGCAGCCCGGACCCCGGTGACGACGAACGGGGCAAGGAGCGCCCGCTCGCCGACCGCGCGTGCCCGCTCGAGAGCGTCGTGGCAGCGCTCGGCGGCCCGGGCAGGATCGTCGGCGAGGAGCGCAGACTCCGCGAGCCCCCACAGCGGCGGGAGGATGAGGTCGATGGCGCCGCTCTCCTCTCCGACCGCCAACGCGGCTGACAACTCCGCGTCCGCCGTTTCGTCGTCCCCTCGGCCAAGGGCCACGTATCCGATCGCCCAGCGAGCCGTCGTCGACGCGCGCCGGCAGCCGTGGTCGGCGATCGTCTGGCGCGCCGTCGTGGTCGCGTCGACCCAGTCTCCGCCCGCCCACGCGACGAGCGCGGACGTCGCGCCCATCACGTGCCGACAATGCGACTGCTCGATCGCGTCCGCGTAGCGCAACCCATCGACCAGGAAGCCGGCCGCTCGACGGTAGTCCATCGTCCGGACGGCGAGCGAGGCCGCGTCGCGGAACGCGCCGACCCCGACGTCCTCGAAGCCCGCCCGCTGTGCGTCGTAGGCGGCGGACGAGATCCCATCAAGGCCGGCGGCGACGCGGCCATCAAGGACGTCGACCATCGCGCTGAATGCGTTCGCCTCGATCACAGCGCCGGCGTCGCCACCCATCGCCGCGGTCCCGCGCATCGTCGCGATCGTCGAGCGGGCCGCGTCGACCGCGAGCGTCTCCAGGTGGATCCGCGTCATTTCGTTGAACAAGAAGCCGCGGGCGATCTCCCGCTCGTCGCCGGCAGGCAGCTGTTCGAGTGTGTCGAACAGCGCCGTGGCCAGGTCGGACCGTTCCGTGACCGACCGTGCCTGGCGACGCCAGATGCCAAGCACGCCGACCAGCATCTCCGCAGCCTTCGCCGGCCGGCTGGCATCCAGGTAGGCAGCCCGCGCTTCGTGGCTCATCCGCTCGGCGATCTCGTTCTCCTCGATCGCCGCGGCCTCATCTGCATACGCCTCAAGGAGGGCCCCTCGTTCGCCCGGATCGAGATCTTCCGGGGCGTTGGCGACGGCGCGCCGGTAGAGCTCGAAGGCCTCACGGTGGGCCGACAGCCGCGCGGCCTCGCGGGCGCCCGCGCGCGCCGCCTCGAACGCCTCGCGGCGGAGACCGGCGCGTTCGTAGTGGACAGACGCATGGATCTCCGACGCTCCCTCGAGCAGGGCCCCGAACTCCCCGGCGCGAGCGTGGAACTGGCGACGCTCCGAGGCCGGGATCGTGCGGTAGAGCGCGTCGCGCAGCAGCTGGTGTCGAAAGTCGTACAGGCCCCGCAAGCCAGGCGGGTCGAGGACGAAGTGGTCGACGAGCTCCTGGAGCGGCGCGTCGAGCGCCTCCGGCGGCAGATCCATGATCCCGGCGAGGACCTCCGGGACGAAGCAACGACCGATGACGGCCCCCGCGCGGGCGGCGGCCTGCGCCTCTGGCGAGCGATGTGCCATCCGGGCGATGACCGCATCCTCGATCGTGTCGGGGACGGTGGCCTCCCGGATCGCTGTCCCGTCGGCTCGTCCCTCGGCGCTCAGCGCGCCCAGCAGTTCCTCGATATGAAGCGGGATGCCATCGGTCCGCTCGAACACGGCGGCCGCGACCTCTCGCGGCGCCGGGAGTCCCGTGTCGAGGATCAGGGTCGTGACCAGGGCCGTCTCGGTCTGGGTCAGCGGGGCGAGCCGGACCTCCTCTGCGATCCGTTGGGTGATGAGCCGCGCCCGCCAGTCTCGAAGGCTCGTGCCGGGCGGGACGTCCTCGGTCCGGTAGTCGCCGGTCAGCAGGAGCGGGCGGTCCCGTGACCGTCGCGCCAGCTCCCCGATGACCTCGAGACTCAGGTCGTCCGCCCATTGCAGGTCCTCGAACGCCAGCATCGCCGGGCCCGGTAGTGAGGTGAGGATCCGCTCGACGATCTCCATCACGAGCCGTCGCCGCTGGACATGTTCGGCCGCCAGGGTCGTATCGCTGAGATCGAGCAGCTGCCGGCCGAGCTCGACGAACGGAGCGAGCCGGGTCATGGAGCGCGCGAGGTCGAGGATCGACGCTGCCGGCACGTCGCGGTCCTGGGGAGCGACCGATCCCACGACGGCCGCCAGGCCGCGGGCCTCCGCCTTGCGCCGGATGGCGCCCAGCAGCCGCGTCTTGCCGATCCCGGCCTCGCCGGCGAGCAGGAGGAACTGGCCCCGGCCGGCGACGACGTCGTCCAGGCGCCGGTCCGCGAGTTCGAGCAGGTCGTCGCGCCCGATGAGGAGCGGGCACCGAACGGCACGCAGTGCGGTGTGCATCGTCAGCGGAGTGTAGGCCACCAGTGTCGGGGGTCATCGGTCATACGACCGATGACGGGTCGGCTTCGCGGGTCGACGCTCCGTACCCAGGGACCCGACCCTTACGGTCGGGCCGCTCGCACAGGGAGGCAAGCATGGCGAATTTCATGGACGTCCACTCGGGCTTCGTCGGCGTCACCGCCGAGCAATTGAAGGAAGCCCACGAGCGCGACCTGGCGATCGAGCATGAGGAGGGCGTGCATTTCGAGCGCGCCTGGCTCGATCCCGACTTGGGCAAGGTCTTCTGCCTGTCGAGCGGGCCGTCGAAGGAATCGGTGATGCGGATCCACGAGCGGGCGGGCCACCCGACCGCCGAGGTGTACCAGATCCCGATCGAGGTGAGCTGAGATATACGAACTGCACAGAACCACACGACGATCCGGGCTTCACCCGTTTCGAACACCCGTCCAAGGAAGCGTCAACGGAAGGACGACACACAGATGAAGAGAATGATCACAGGGATGACCCTGGCAGCAGCACTGCTGCTGGTTTCGGTTCCGGCCGCCTTCGCGGGCAGTCCGACCTGCTCCGACAATT
>JANONZ010000232.1:0-4622 GCA_031421095.1 Thermomicrobiales bacterium | reverse complement strand
GCGGCGGTCCTCGCGGACCCAGAGGAGGGCGGCGCCTTTGGGCCCGCATAGCCACTTGTGGCCGTTGCCTGTCCAGTAGGCGGCACCCAGTGCGTCGACCTCCACGGGCAGCATGCCGGGCGCATGGGCCGCGTCGACCAGTGTGTCGATGCCCCGTCGGTCCAGCTCGGCGACGAGCTCGGCGACCGGCAGGATCAGGCCAGTCGGGCTCGTCACATGGCTCACCACGACCAGCCGGGTGCGCGGCGTCACGGCCGCGAGGATGGCCTCGACGACATCGGACGGTCCGGCGATCGGAAAGGGGACCGGCGCGACGATGACTCGCGCCCCGTCGCGGGCGGCCGCTGCCTGCATCGCGTTGATCGTCGCGTTGTATTCGTGATCATCGGTGAGCAATTCGTCGCCCGGCGCGAAACGAAGCGAGTGCAGGACGGTATTGACTCCGGTCGTCGCATTCGTCACGAAGGCGAGGCCATCCGGGTCGGCGCCAAGGAACCGGGCGACCGCGACACGAGCCTCATCGAGCAGTCCCGGCAGGTCGTGATACAGGAAGCGGACGGGTTCCGCCTCCATCCGGTCACGCAGGTCGTGCTGCACCGCCAGGACCGCCGTCGGGCAAGCCCCGTATGACCCGTGGTTCAGGAAGGTGACGCTGGGATCGAGTCGCCAGCCGAGATCGGTTCGCATGCCGCCATGATGGGTCCTCGGCGGACCTGGCCCATCCCGCTCATGTCGGGTCGGCAGGACCGTCCGATGGCGGCGTCACGTTCTTCATCGGCGGCGGTGGTGCGATCGGTGGTTCGCCACCGCGCCCCCGCCGCAGGACGCGGGCGATCCTGTCCGGCGCGGCAATGAACGGTGCGATGTAGGCGATCAGCAGGATCGGGATGAGGAGCCGCGTGCCGCCGGGCCGCATGGCGAGGGCGAAGCCCAGCAGCCACAGGCACAGGGCGTACGCACCGATGGATCGGCTGCTCAGTCCGGCCAGCTGGAGGCGATACGCCGGCAGCAGGACGATGAGCGCAAGGACGAGCCCGACGGCGACAAGGGCGGGAGCGGGTAGCACGCGACGATGGTACGGCCGGGCCGCGCGGGGCGTGTCGCGGGCGCCTGTCCTGCGCCGCGCGCCCAAGCCCAAGCCGGGCCGGGCGGGGCGCTACGCTCCGGCCCATGGTCCGTCTCTCGATCTCGGTGCGGTTTTCCACATGGCGCGAGCGGTGGGGCGGTATCGTGCCGCTCCTGGTCGCCGAGTTCATCGTCTGGCTCGGGTTCGGCGCGCTCCTGCCGATCCTGCCACTGTATTTCACGCAGCAGGGCGTCGACCTGGCCCTGCTGGGCCTCGTCATCGCGGCCTGGCCAGCTGCCCGCCTGGTGGGCGAGCCCATCTTCGGGTGGCTCGCCGATCGGACCGCCCGCGTCCCGCTCATGGTCATCGGGCTCCTGGCGACCGGCATCTTCAGCTTCCTGCCACTCGTCTTCACGGGGCCGCTCGCGTTCATCCTCCTGCGCGCCGGTGCCGGCCTCGCCACGGCTGTCTACGATCCAGCCGCGCGCGGCTACCTGACCGACGCAACGCCCCCGGCTCGACGGGGCGAGGCGTTCGGGTTGTACGCCGCCGCTCAGATGGGTGGTCTGCTCCTGGGCCCGGCCATCGGTGCGATCGGTGCGGATCGGTTCGGCGGGTTCTCGTTCGTCTTCGTGTTCGGCGGCGTTGCGGCGCTCGCGGCGGCGATCCCGATCGCCCTCCGCGCCCGAGAGACGGGCGATCGGACCCATCCGTCCCCCGCCGCGGGCACCACTGAGTTCCCGCCAAGTGCCTCGTCCACGGCCGGTCGCGCCGCCGCCGATGTGGCCGCCGACCGACCTCCGCGCACGGACCCGTCCGCACCCGGTCGGCTCTGGAACCGCGGCCTCGTCGCCGTTCTGATCATCAACGTCGGCGGCTACTTCGCTGGCGGGACCTACGAAGTGATCTGGAGCCTCTTCCTGACCCACCTCGGAGCGGGGCTGGACCTCGTTGGACTGACGTTCGCGATGTTCGGCCTGCCGGTGCTGCTGCTCTCGCCGTTCGCCGGCCGATTGGTCGATCGGCACGGTTCGTTCGCGTTCATCGTCATCGGCTCCATCCTGCCGGCCGTGACCGGGATCCTGTACACCCGCCTGACGGACCCAACCCTGGCGCTGCCGCTCACCATGGTCGAGGCGACCGGTTTCGCGATGCTTAACCCCGCCCTGTACGCCGTCGTCGCAGCCAACTCCCCACTAGGCCGTTCGTCCACCGCCCAGGGCCTGTTCGGGGCGGCCGGGACGGTCGGCTTCATCGCTGCCGCGCTCATCACCGGCGTTCTTGCGGAGCGAGACATCCTCTACCCGATGTACCTCTTCAGCGCCGTCCTGCTCGTCAGCCTGGTGGCCGGCCTGCTGATCGGCGGGCGGCGGCTCCATGGACGCGTCTCGCCAGTGGTGACGCCCGCGAAGTCAGGAGCCATCGACACGAAGTCAGGGTAGCCATTTGACCGAATCGGCTCGTGGCCCTAGAGTTACAGGTCGCGGGGTGGAGCAGCGGCAGCTCGTCGGGCTCATAACCCGAAGGTCAGAGGTTCGAATCCTCTCCCCGCAACCAAGCCGTCTATACCTTGAACCCCGGGCCCGACCACCCGGGGTTCTTCCTTGTCCGGCCGCGACAAGCTCGGCTCGACCGGCACGGCCCGGCACGCTCGGCCCGACAAGCTTGGCCCGGCACGGCCCGGCAAGCTCGGCCCGGCCAAGCTCGGCCCGGCCAAGGGACAGTTTTGGCAGATGCGCGTTAGGTGAGCGGTAGACCCATCCAAATGGTCGACAGCACCACGATCGACTCGCGAAGCTGCTCGGGTCACGCTCAAATCGGTAAGGATTCCCTACCCGATGATCGTGAATCGGCCTCGTCAGGTGTCGTAGGTCCACCACACACGCATTTGACAGAGTGGTGTGCCCTCGATTTCGTGGAGTCGGATAACTGGAATCATGCTGCTGTCCACCACAGGAGGCAGCCATGGGAAGACGTGGGTATCCGCCCGAGTTCCGACGACGCGTCCTCGATCTCCTCGCCGCCGGGCGCCGGGCAACCGATCTCGCCCGCGACCTCGGCATCAGCTCGCAGACCATCTACCTCTGGCGACAACAGGAGCTGATCGACCGGGGGCTCGTCCCGGGCCTGACGTCCGCCGAGCGGGCGGAACTCACGGCCGCCAAGCGGCGCATCCGTGAACTCGAGGCTGAACTCGAGATCCATCGGCGGGCCTCCGAGTTGCTGGCGGAGCGCAGTGACCCAAAAGGCGCTTCGCGGCGATCGAAGTGATGGCCGCGGAAGGCTGTTCCGTCCAGCTCGCCTGTCGGGTGCTCCGGGTCTCGGAGTCTGGCTTCTACGCGCACCGTGGTCGTCCGCCATCGGCGCGGGCGATCCGGCACGTCGCGCTGACCGATCTCATCGGGCGCGTCCACCTCGACAGTCGTGGGACCTATGGCGCGCGCCGCGTCCACGCCGAGCTCACCCTCGGTCACGGCCTCGTCGTCGCCCACGGCACGGTGGCGTTGTTGATGCAGCGGGCCGGGCTCGCCGGGGTGTCCGGACGGCCGCGCTTCCGGCGGATCCCGAATGTCGCGACCGCCTCCGACCTCGTCGAACGGCGGTTCGGGCGTGAAGAGCCCGACCGACTGTGGGTCACCGACATCACCGAGCACCCGACCCGGGAGGGCAAGGTCTACTGCGCGGTCGTCCTCGACGTCTTCAGCCGCAGGGTCGTCGGCTGGTCGATCGACGCGACCGCGACCGCCGCCCTGGTGACCAACGCCCTCGGCATGGCCATCGAGGGACGCCGGCCCGACCGGACGGTCATCCATTCCGACCAGGGCACCCAATTCACCAGTTGGGCGTTTACGCGGCGGGCGCTCGACTCGGGCCTGCTGCCCTCAATGGGCTCGGTCGGGAGCTGCTTCGATAACGCGATGATCGAGTCGTTCTGGAGCCGGATGCAGGTCGAGCTCCTCGACCGCCGGATCTGGCGGACACGGGTCGAGCTGGCCAACGCGATCTTCGAGTACCTCGAGATCTTCCACAACCGCCAGCGCCGTCACTCGGCGCTTGGCATGCTTACGCCGATCGAGTTCGAGACTCGACGTCAGACCGAGACGGTGGCCTGATTTCCAGAATCACGACTCCACGAAACCCGGGGCAGGCCAGAGTCTCCACCGAAGTCAGGGCGGTTCAGATTGCCCCTTTCCGTCCGCCCTTCTCGGGTCTAACATGATCGCCAACCTCCCGGAGACACGGGGTCGATGAAGGCGGACTGACGATGGCGGAAGCGATCCGGTCGCAGTCGAGCAGGAATGCTGCCCGGGAGCGCGTGCCCTGTTGTCAAGGGCGCGGACGACGACCGGCGACCAAATCGCGAGACAACCGCGCGTACGGCGATGTCCGCGAAGTCACCGTCGCCGATCCCGAGGATTACTGATGCAATCTGTTCTCGCTGCATTCGTCCTTTTCGTTGGTGCGCTGTTGATCGGAGTGGGCGCCGAGACCGCGGCCGCGATCGCCATCGGATACGCCGTTCTCGACTACCAGACGAGAACTCTCCGAAGGCGCC
>JANONZ010000231.1:0-7698 GCA_031421095.1 Thermomicrobiales bacterium | reverse complement strand
CGCCGGCGACGACTTCCGTGGTGATCCCCGCGATGATCAGCGGGAAGGCGAGGCCAAGGCCGGAACCGATGACGAGTCCGACCAGCGCGATCGCGAACGGACGCCAGTGTGGTCGCAGGTAGCTAAGAGCCGCCGCCAGGGCACGCCGCCAAAGCCACGAACCTCCCGGACGACGGCGCCGGCGTCTGTCGGGATCCGGGCGAACTGCTGGGTCACCGCGAGACTATGGCAGAGGACCTCAGTTCGGGCACGCGCGTCGTATCCGCGATCGCGGCCAACCCGAGCAGGGCCAGTGGCACGACCGATCGCAGGAAGTCGGCTGGGTCGGTCGGGAGGTAGCGGCGAGCGACGCTCACACGTTGCTGCCGGTGATGACGACGAGGACGGGTCCATCTGGCCGCGGTCCAGCGAGGACGCCGGCCCATGAGGCCGCCGCGGCGCCCTCGACGGTGATCCCGAGCTCGGCGGTCAGCTCGTCCTGGGCGGCGTGGAGGGCGGCCTCGGAGACGAGGACCATGTCGTCGATGCGGCCGGCCATGAGCGCGACGGCTTCCGGGATGGCGATCCGGGCCGCGATCCCGTCGGCGTAGGTCTCGGCCGTCGGCGTGTCGATGGGCTGGCCGGCCCGAAAGCTGAGGGTCATCGCGGGTGCGCCCTCGGGCTGGACGCCGAGGACGCGGCACATCGACAACTCCGCCCGCAGCCACGATCCGATCCCGTTGATGAGGGCGCCGTTGCCGACGGGCACGGAGGTGACGAAGGGTTCCGGCAGGTCGCCCCGGGCGACGGCGTCGGTGATCTCGACGGCCATGGTCGCGGCACCGGTCGCGGTCCACGGATCCTCGCCGTCCACGAGTAGCTCGACGGCATGCGTCAGTGCGTACGCTTCGGAGGCGTCGCGCGCCTCATCAAAGTCCTCCCCCACCTCGATGACGTTCGCACCGAGGGCGCGCATCCGCGCGATCTTGCCGCGATTCGCGTGCCGCGAGGTGAAGACGATGGCCGGGATCCCCAGCGCCCGAGCCGCGAATGCGACGCCCTGGCCGAAGTTGCCCGCCGACACGCAGGCGACAGGCCGGTCCGGGCTGATCCTCCCCTCCCCCGCCAGGCCGCCCACGGCGATGGAGGTCCCGCGGCCCTTGAACGAGCGGATCGGGTTGGCCGTCTCGATCTTGACGATGACCGGCACGCCGAGGCGCGCGGAGAGGCCCTCGTGGACGTACTGCGGGGAATGGGTGAAGACCGGATCGATGCGGGCGTGCGCGGCACGGATGGCGGCGGGCTCGAGCCCAGGCTCGCGGATCACGGGCGGCGGCGCCAGGTGTGTATGGGGAGCGGCGGACACACAGAAAAGCCCGAAGGAACCGCCGGTCCGTAGTCGACGCCGCTGATTTGCATCCGCGACACCGCTTTCGGTCTGGGGCCCCTTCGGGCAAGACCTACGATAGTCGACCGGCTATGGGCTTGGCTACGGACTTATCCACGACTTGCCGGCGAAGTTCGTGCCGTGGCGACGCCTTGTCCACAGTCTGTCCACGATACGCCCGAGATCAGGCTTCCAGCGGCCAGTCCATCGCGTCGGCGAGGCCGATCGGCACGCCGTCCGCATCGAGCGTGAACCGCTCGACCATGCCGTCCCGCTCGAACAGCCAGCGGTACTCGGCGGCGCGCTCGACACGCACGATGGCCGTTCGCGGCTGCAACTCAGGATCGATCACGACCACCGGAACGTGCGTCCCCTCCCCCACCCGGATCCGCGCTGCCAGATGGCGGGACGCTACGGCGCTCGCCAAGGGTCGACCCTCGACTTGCAATTCATGATCGGGGCTCCAGGCGAAGGCGAGGTGGCGCATCCCTTCCTGCGTGGCAACGTTACCGTGGAGCTCGGTCTCGTCGGCGTCGGGATGGAGCGTCAGCAGTCCCGTGGCGGTGGTCAGTTCGAGGCGCGAAACCCGGCCGTCCGGGTCGACTTCGAGCAGGAGCGCGTGGGTCATCGCTCCTCGGATCGACGTCATCGCACGCCAACGCCGACCGCGGCGGCCGTCGGCCACTGTCCAGACAAGCTGCGCGCCATCGAGCAGGGTCGCGCGCCCCGCCCGGCGCACATTCGGACCGGTCACGACGCGCTGGATCCGACCTCGGCTGCCGCCCACCGCTCCGCCACGGCCTGCAGTTCGCCGGCCAGTGACGGCGCCACGCGTCCCCAGACACGCACGTCCCGTTCCCCGTACTCGAGCTCGATCGCCCCGCGCTCGCGAACCCGAGCGAGGAGCTCGCCGGCCGCGTAGGGAAGATGGACGTCGACATCCACCCATAGCGACGCCAGAAGCGCACCAATCTCGGCTCGGAGCGTATCCATCCCGTAGCCCGTCAACCCGGACACGAAGACGGCGCCGGGGATGGCTTGAGCTGAGACCGCGGCGTCGCGCGCGGCCGGGTTGAGCAGATCCGACTTGTTGAAAGCCACGAGCCGCGGCTTGTCCCCGGCGCCGAGCTCGTCGAGGACGGTCTGGACGGTGGTCCGATGTTCCTGGAAGTGACTATCGGCGGCGTCGACGACTTCCACCAGGACATCCGCGCGATTCACCTCGTCGAGGGTGGCCCGGAATGCCTCCACGAGCTGGTGTGGCAGCTTGTGGATGAAGCCGACGGTGTCGGTGACGATCGCCGTCTGGCCGTCGCCGAGTTTCACCTGGCGGCTTGTCGGATCAAGCGTCGCGAATAGTTTGTCCTCCGCCTTGGCGACCTCGCTGCCGACCAGCGCGTTGAGCAAGGTGGACTTGCCGGCGTTCGTGTAACCGACGATGCCGACGGTCGGCCACAGCCGACGATCGCGGCCGCGTGCCGCCGTCTCGCGCTGTTGTCGGATCTGAGCGACGCGTTCCTTCATCTTCGTGATGCGCGTCCGCACGATCCGCCGGTCCGTCTCGAGTTGCGATTCGCCGGGGCCGCGCGTGCCGATGCCGCCCCCGGTCCGGCTCAGGTGGGTCCACAACTTGGTCAACCGCGGCAACTGGTACTCGAGTTGAGCGAGCTCCACCTGGAGGCGCCCTTCGTGCGTGGTCGCGTGGAGGGCGAAGATGTCGAGGATGAGCCGGCTGCGGTCGATGACCTTGACCTTGAGCAGTTCCTCGAGCGAGCGCTGCTGGGAGGGCGACAGCTCGTCGTCGGCGACCAGGACGTCAAAGCCCGTCTCGCGCTTGGCGGCCGCCAGCTCCTCCGCCTTGCCCTTGCCGACGTACCAGTTCGGATCGACATGGCGGCGGTTCTGCCATTCGGCGCCCACGACTTCGGCGCCGGCAGTCGCGGCGAGGTTGGCGAGCTCGGTCAGCGAGTCCTCCGCGGACCAACCGTCGTCATCACCGGTGTCGACGGCGATGAGGAAGACCTTCTCGGCAGGCGGAACGAGATCGATGAGGTGGTTTGGCATCGTCCGAAGGATAGTCGCTCTTGCCGAGGTGCCTCAGTCGTCGAGCAGGCGACCGACCAGCTCCTGTGCGCGGATGGCCGGGTCGTCCACCGCATCCAGCCAGGTGATCCCGGGCTCCGAACGAAACCAGGTCCGCTGGCGCTTCGAGAAGGCGACGCTGCGCTGCGTGTCCAGGGCGATGGCCGCCGACACGGTCAGCTGGCCATCGAGGACGGCCCAGGCCTCCCGATAGCCGATGGCCGAGAACGCCGGCAGGGCCTGGTCGAACCGCTCGCGCAACGTTCGGGCCTCCTCAAGCAGGCCGGCGTCGAACTGGATGCGCACCCGGGTCTCGATGCGTCGGGCGTGAAGCGCGGGCTCGACAGTCAGGCCCAGCCAGAGGAGCGGTCCCGGGTAACCGAGCGGTGCCGGCAGCGTGCCGTCCCCACGCAACTCGGCGATCTCCAGGGCTCGGACGACGCGGCGCGGGTTGCGCGTCTCGATGCTTGCGGCGAGGACGGGGGCGAGCGTCTCGAGGCGCTTGACGAGGGCAGCAGGGCCATCCTGGATGAGGTCCGATTCCAGGCGGGCGCGCAGGTCACGGTCACTGGGCAGCGACGCCGTGTCCAGACCGCGCGCGACCGCCCGCAGGTAGAACCCGGTGCCCCCGACGAGGATCGCGACGGCGTCGTCCCGCGCCAGGTCGGCGAGAACGCCGCGGGCATGGTCCGCGAAGTCGGCCACGCTGAAGGGCTCGTCCGGATCGACGAGGTCCAGTCCGTGGTGCGGAACGCGCGCCCGGTCCGCAGCGGAGACCTTGGCCGTACCGATATCCAGGCCGCGGAAGACCTGGCGTGAATCGGCCGAGATGATCGCCGCGGGCCGACCTTCACGCGTCAGCGCTTCCGCCAGGCGGATCGCGAGGTCCGTCTTGCCGGTCGCGGTGGCGCCGGCGATGACGATGAGCGGCGGCCCGCCGTCGGGCCCGGTCACGCCCCGGTCACGCGCGGATCGCGCCGGTCATGTGCCGGTCATGCGCCGACGAGCGCACCGCGCAGCGCGTACGGGCCCGCGTGCTCGATCCGGACGGCGACGGTCCGACTGACCAGCGCAGGATCACCCACGAGGTGGACCAGTTTGTTGGTCCGCGTCCGGCCGGAGAGCCTTGTCCCCTCCCCTGCCCCGCCGCCAGGGCCGCTGTCCCGCCCATCGTCGTGGCCGTGGGTGCGTGCGGGAGTGACGGAGTCGACCAGCACCTCGACCTCGCGGCCCAGCCACGCCTCATTGCGTTCCAGGCCGATCCCTTCCTGGAGCGCGAGCAGCGTGTTCAACCGACGGCGCTTGTCGGCCGCCGGAACGTCATCGGCCATCCGGGTCGCGGGCGTTCCCGGGCGAGGCGAATAGGCGGCTGCGAAGACCTGGTCGTAGCGGACGCTCTCGAGGAGTTGGAGCGTCTCCTCGAACTGCGCCTCGGTCTCCCCACAGAAGCCGACGATGATGTCGGTCGAGATCGCGATGCCCGGGACGGCCTCACGGATGCGGGTCAGACGTTCCTCGTAGTGCTGGATGCTGTACTGACGACCCATCCGCCGCAGGACCGGATCCGATCCGGACTGCACGGGCAGATGGAGGTGCTCGCAGACCGAGTCGCATTCGGCCAGTGCCGCGATCAGCCGATCCGAGAGATCCCACGGATGCGAGGTGACGAAGCGCAGGCGCCCGATGGCTGGTCGGCCGTCGGCGGTCCGGATGGCATCGATGGCCCGGATCAGCTCCGCCAGATCCGGCCGACCGGCGAGATCCAGCTGGCGTCCGGCCCAGCGGGCGGCTTCGACGTGGGTGAAGCGAGCCTCGGCGGCCAGATCGTGGCCGTACGAATTGACGTTCTGGCCGAGCAGCGTGACCTCGCGATAGCCGGCGGCGGCCAGCGAACGGGCCTCGTCGAGGATGTCGTCGAATGGCCGGCTGCGCTCCGGACCACGGCTGAAGGGCACGATGCAGTACGTACAGGTCTTGTCGCAGCCGTAGATGATCGGCAGCCACGCCGCGATGGCCGAGCCCCGGGCCACGGTCCCGTCTCCGACCGCCCTGGCCCGCGTCCCGGACAAGTGGTCGGCAACGCCGACGACGGTGCGGCCGACCGTGGTCGTGGCGCCGATGGTCCCGCTGGCGCCGATGGGTGCCTGCGCGGACGCCAGGCCGAGGCGATCGATGAGTTCGGGCTCCTCATCGGGCCGCAGGAAGAGGTCCACCGCCGGGTAGCGACGGGTCAGGCCGGAACGGTCCGGTTCGCGCACGGAACACCCGGTCAGCACGACCCGCATCCCAGGGTTTGCGGCCTTCAGTTTCGCAAGCTGTCCCTGCCGGCCGATGACCTTCTGCTCGGCTCCCTCGCGGATCGCGCAGGTATTGATGAGGACGAGGTCGGCGGTCTCCATCGACGGCGCTTCCTCACACCCGGCATCCAGCAGTCGGCCCGCCATCTCCTCCGAATCGCTCCGGTTCATCTGGCAGCCAAGGGTCCAGACATGGAACCGGGGCAGGGTGCGGGCCTCCGGGATGTACTCGACCAGTCGCTCATCGGAAGGGGCGGCGGGGTGACGCGGAGCGCCTTCGACGGAGGCGGGCGCGAACTCCAGCATCGGCAGAGAGCGGGCGAGAGTTCGGGGTTCGGTCACGGCTGCGCCATGGTACGCGGAACAGGCCGCCAGTCCCGAGACTCGAGACGCTGCAGGATCGTCGCCCCGACCTGCGGCGGGACCCACAGGCCTGCATGGGCTTCGGCATACGGGCCCAGGTCGCCGTGGTAGTCGGTGCCGCCCGTGGCCTGCAGGCGGAGTTCGCGAGCGACGTCGCCGACGGCCGCGACGATCGCCTGATCAAACGCACGGTAATGGACCTCCAGGCCGCCGAGGCCAGCCTCGACGAGTTCCCGGACGATCTCCAGCCTGGACGGCGCCTCGCTGAAATGGGCCAGGGCCGCCAGGCCACCGGCAGACCGGATAGCCGCGATGGCCTCGACCGGGCCGAGACCGCTGCGTGGGATGTGGGCCGGCATCCCATGGCCCAGCAGTCGCTTGAAGGCATCCTCCACGCTCGTCGCATGGCCGGCGGCGACGAGCGCCCGGGCGACGGTCGGGCGTCCCAGCGCATCGCCGTCGGCAGCAGTCAGATCTGCCACCTGGCCGTCGATCGAGAGATCGAGGTCGCGCAGGCGCGCGAGCGTTCGCGCGAAACGCTCACGACGGCGATCGCGCTGGGTGGCGAGGGCGGCTTCGAAGGCCTCGTCGTCGGGATCCATCCCGAAGCCCAGGATGTGCAGCTCGCCTTCCCACAGGCCAAGGTCGCGGCCGACGATGGCGTTGATCTCGACGCCAGGGAGCAGCGTCATCCCCGACGGCACCCGGCCGGCGGCCACGACTTCGCGATACCCGGCGAGCGTGTCGTGGTCGGTCAGGGCAAGGATCCGCACGCCCGCATCCCAGGTGGCCTGCACGAGCGCTACTGGGGCGACGACGCCGTCCGATCGCGTCGTGTGCGTGTGCAGGTCCACGATGGATGGGCTCGGTGGCTCCACCCGGCCATCGCCCGGTGGTGGCAGCGGGTCGTGACGCCGCCGACGCGGCGTGGTCACGTCAATCCTCGACGAGCCGCTGGATCCGCTCGATGGCGAGCGCGCGGCCGGTCGCCGGGTCGATGTCGACCTGGACGGCGTTGAAGACGACGGCCCCTTCGCCTACCTCGAAACGGGTGGGCAGCGCGTTGATGAAGCGCGGGATGACCGTCCGCGGTGCGAAGCCGATGACACTCCAGATCGGCCCGGTCATGCCGAGGTCTGTCTGGTACGCCGTGCCGTTGGGGAGGATCCGCTCATCGCCGGTCACTACGTGAGTGTGCGTGCCGACGACGACGCTGACCCGGCCGTCCAGGTAGAGGCCCAGCGCGTTCTTCTCGGACGTCAGCTCGCAATGGAAGTCGACCAGGCGAACGGGCGGCAGTGGCTCCGACGATTCGTCCAGCAGGCGGTCCGCCTCCGTGAATGGGTTCTCGATGGGCTGCATGTAGGTCCGGCCCTGCAGGTTGATGACCGCGATATCGGTGCCGTCAAGCGCCTGATAGATGCCCCAGCCACGCCCAGGGACTTCGTGGGTGCCGTAGTTGAGCGGCCGCAGGACCCGGTCGGTGGTCTCGAGGTACGGGTAGATCTCGCGCTTGTCCCAGATATGGTTGCCGGAGGTGATGACGTCCACACCGGATGCGAGGATCGCATCGGCGGTCGAGGGGGTCAG
>JANONZ010000230.1:0-1577 GCA_031421095.1 Thermomicrobiales bacterium | reverse complement strand
CGCTCGAGGTCGCGTTCGCGATCGACGCCGACACCGCGCCATTGCGCCACGCCTTCAGGGCCTGGGGCGCCACCATCCCCGAATTCGAGCAGGGCGAGACCCCGGGACTCGAGGGCCCGGGACGCGAGGGGCTCGCGGGCGCTAGATTCCCGTCGTGAACAGCCCGACCCCGATGGTGAACTGCCCGGCCTGCGCGGCCCCGAGCGAACTCGGCCGCAAGTTCTGCGCCGAATGCGGCGCTCGCCTAACGTCCGTCTGCCCGTCGTGCGGCGTGGCGAACGGTCCGACTGCGCGGTTCTGTGGCGATTGCGGCAGTCGCCTGGCGCCTGACGGCGCGGTCGATGCGTCGGTGGGGGTCGCCGCCGGGACAGCCGCCGCAGGAGTGCCCGCCCGAACCTCGATGCCGACACCGGTCGCCGAGCGCCGCTTCGTGACGGTCCTGTTCGCCGATATGGTCGGTTTCACGGCACTCGCCGAGGGACGCGATGCGGAGGCAGTCCGAGAACTCCTGACCCGCTACTTTGACCTTGCTCGTGACGTCATCGAGCGCTACGGCGGCAGCATCGAGAAGTTCATCGGCGACGCGGTCATGGCGGTCTGGGGTGCGCCGGTCGCCCACGAGGACGACGCCGAGCGCGGCGTGCGGGCAGCGATGGAACTCGTTGACGCGGTGCGTGACCTTGGGCCCGGGATTCAGGCCCGAGCCGGCGTCCTGAGCGGCGAGGCGGCCGTGACCATCGGGGCAGTCGGCCAGGGGATGGTCGCCGGTGACCTCGTCAACACCGCCTCGCGCCTGCAGTCGGTCGCAGCGCCCGGTACTGTGCTGGTCGGCGAGGCCACCCATCGCGCGACAGCGGATGCGATCGCCTTCGAGTCGGCCGGCGAACAGATGCTCAAGGGCAAGGAACTGCCGGTCCCGGTCTGGATCGCCCGGCGAGTCGTCAGCAAGCGCAAGGGCCTGGGCCGGAGCGATCGCCTCGAGGCACCGTTCGTGGGTCGCGAGAATGAGTTGCGTCTGCTCAAGGACCTGTTCCATGCGACCGCTCGCGAACGGCGCGCGCGACTCGTCTCGATCACGGGCCAGGGCGGCATCGGCAAGACCCGGCTGGCCTGGGAGTTCCTGAAATACGTCGACGGCGTCGTCGAAGGCGTGTGGTGGCACGACGGAAGATCGCCAGCCTATGGCGAAGGCGTCACGTTCTGGGCCCTCGGCGAGATGATCCGCTCGCGGGCGGGCCTGCTCGAGACCGATGACGCCACGACGACCCGAACGCGGATCGCGGAGATGGTCGAAGAGCATGTCCCGGACGAGGACGAACGGCGCTGGATCGAACCGGCACTGCTCGCCCTGCTTGGGGTCGGGGACGCGCCGAGTGGCGGCCGTGACGAACTGTTCCGCGCCTGGCGCACGTTCTTCGAGCGGCTCGCTTCGACCGGCACCGTCGGGCTCCTGTTCGAGGACCTGCAATGGGCCGACGCGGGCCTGCTGGACTTCATCGACCACCTGCTCGAATGGAGTCGAGGCGTTCCGATCCTCATCATCACGCTCGCCCGCCCAGACCTCCTGGAGCGGCGAC
>JANONZ010000229.1:0-4546 GCA_031421095.1 Thermomicrobiales bacterium | reverse complement strand
AGGCCGGCCATCGGCTGATCGCCCTCGAGGTCCGCGATGGCTACGACGAGATCATCGTCGAGAAGCAACGGTAGGCGCGTCATGCAACGAATCCTCATCCTGGGTGGCGGTGTCGGGGGCACCCTGACCGCCAACCTCCTGGTCAAGAAGCTGCGTGGCCGGATCGACTGCGGCGAAGTCGAGATCATCGTCGTGGACGCGACCGGCCAGCATGTCTACCAGCCCGGCTTCATGTACATCGCGATGGGCGGCGAACGCGCGGCGAACCTCAGCCGTCCGGAACGGTCGCTCCTCGACAAGCGCGTCACGCTCATGATCGGTGAGGTCGCTCGTGTCGACGAACCGACGCAGACCGTCACCCTCACCGACGGGCTGTCCGTCGGCTACGACCACCTCGTCCTGGCGACCGGGTCGCGCATCGTTCCCGAGGCGATCGAGTCGTTCGACACCCAGGCGCACCACTTCTACACGGCCGAGGCCGCGCTGGCTCTGCGCAAGGCACTCGACCGGTTCGACGGCGGACGGATCGTGATCGGCATCGCCGGCATGCCGTACAAGTGCCCGCCGGCGCCGCTCGAGGTCGCCTTCCTCATCGAAGCCGAATTGCGACAGCGCGGTCTGCGTGACCGCTCCACGATCGACTTCTGCTCACCCATCGGGCGGGCGTTCACGATCGAGAGCGTGTCCGACATGGTGACCCCGATCCTCGAGCAGAAGGCCATCGAGCTCCACACGTTCTTCAACGTCGAATCGATCGACGCGGCCCGCAAGGTCGTCGTCAGCCTGGAGGGCGAGGAGCTCCCGTACGACCTCCTCATCCTCGTGCCGCCGCACAAGGGTCAGCAGTTCCTCATGGACTCCGGCCTCGCCCCGGCGCCGGGCGGCTGGCTCCCGACCGACCGGCACACCCTGCTTGTCGGCGACCGACCGAACGTCTACGCCCTCGGCGATGCGACGGACCTGCCGCTGTCGAAGGCCGGGTCCACCGCCCACTTCGAGGCCCCGGTCGTCGCGGAACGGATCAGCGCCGCAGTCGCGGGTCGCGCCCCGGCCGGCAAGCACGCCGACTACGAAGGCAAGGTCATGTGTTTCTTCGAGATCGGCGACGGGAAGGGGACGCTCCTTCAGTTCGACTACGACCACCCGCCGAAGCCACCGAAGCCGAGCCAGCTCTGGCACCTCGGCAAGATCGTCTTCAACAAGACGTATTGGCACACCGTGCCCAAGGGTCGCGTCTGACGTCGACCCGTCATGCCTCGGACCCCCGGCCCGGTCCCTTCCCCGGGTCGGGGGTCTCGTCCGCTACGATGCCGCCGTGAGTGCCGGCCGCGTCTTCCGACGATCCAGCCAGGCTGACCCGCCGGTCGCCGTCGAGGCGCACGGCTGCACGATCCGTGACGCCGCCGGCCGTGAGTACCTGGATGCTGCCGGTGGCGCGATCGTCGTGAACGTGGGCCACGGTCGGCACGAGATCGCGGCCGCGATGGCCGACCAGGCCGGCCGCCTCGCCTATGCCCACGGCGGCGCCTTCACGACCGAGCCCCTGGAAGCGTACGCTCGCGAAGTCGGCCCGCATCTGCCGGTCGACGATCCCGCGATCTACCCGGTTTCGGGCGGGTCCGAGGCGATCGAAACGGCCCTCAAGCTCGCCCGTGCCTACCACATCGCCCGCGGCGAACCGAACCGCTGGATCGTCTATGCCCGGTGGGGGAGCTACCACGGCAACACCCTCGGCGCCCTGGATCTGTCCGGGCGGAAGCCGTTGCGGCGGCCGTACGAGGGCTGGCTGGGGCGTTTCCGACACGTCTCCGCCGCGTACCCGTACCGGGCGGGCGATCCGGGCTGCAACGCCCTGGGTACGGCCGCGGAGCTGGCTGCGGAACTCGACGCCGCGTTCCATGCGGCGGAGCCGGGCACGGTCGCCGCGTTCGTCGCAGAGCCGATCGTCGGCGCGACGCTTGCCGCCGCCGTCCCACCGGACGGTTACTGGCCGGCCATCGCCGAGGTCTGTCGTCGCCACGGCGTCCTCCTCATCGCCGACGAGGTCATGACCGGCTTCGGGCGGACCGGGCGCTGGTTCGGCCTCGATCACTGGGGCGTTCGGCCGGACCTTCTCGTGGCTGCCAAGGGCGCGACGTCCGGCTACTGGCCGTTCGGGTTCGTGGCGGCGTCCGGCGAGATCCACGACCGGGTGACGGGCGGGCCCGGGTTCGTCCACGGGTTCACGTACTCGCACGCGCCGGTGGGTGCCGCGGTCGCCCGCGAGGTCCTCCGGATCCTCGAAGCGGAATCGCTCGTCGAGGCGAGCGCCACCAAGGGGGAGCGACTGCGCACGCTGTTGACGTCCGCCATGGGCGATCATCCCGCCGTTGGCGAGATTCGTGGCCGCGGTCTCATGGTCGGGCTTGAGCTCGTGGCAGATCGCGAGACGCGCGCGCCGTTCCCGCGGGCCGCGAAGATCACGGAGGCCGTCGTGCGGGGCGCCCGAGAGCGCGGCGTGCTCGTCTACTCGGGGACGGGCAACGCGAATGGCGTCGACGGTGACACGATCCTTCTGGGTCCGCCGTTCGTCGTCACCGATGTGGAGCTGGTCAGCATCGTCGACGCGCTGGCGGACGCCATCGAGCAGGCGCTCGTGCCGGAGGCCTCGTCCCGCTAGCGCGGACCGCGCGTCGCCCCTACCGTGGACCGCGCGTTGCCCCGCGCAACACGAGCGCCGCGCCGAGGGCGACCAGGGCGACCGGCACGAGGAGCCCACCGACCGCCGGGTTCGCGATATGGGCCCCGCCGAGCAGCGCCAGCAGCCCACCGAGCCAGAGCTGCCAACCCCAACCTCCACCGGACACCGCACGGACCGCAGCGATGAACAGGAAGGCGGTCCCCAGGCTGAACGTGCTGAGCCCGTCGGCCTGCACGCCTGCCGCAATGAGCAGGCCGGGTGCGGCCAGGGCGGTGATGATCGCGCCGGCGTACAGCGAGCCGGTCCCCCGGTCGATGGCCCACTTGATGAGGAAGGCGAGGCCGATGGCGAGCACCAAGACGGATCCGACCGCCTGGAACTGGGGGAAGACGGTCTGGACCAGGAGCAGCCCACCGAACACGAGGAGGAAGATCCCGATCCACGGCAGGCCCGGTCGCCGGGCGCTATCGGGGCCCCACGCCCAGGCGTAGGCGCGGATGTCAGGGCCGCCGGTCCCCTGGCCGCCGGGCCCCTGGCCGCCGGGCGTGCGGCCGCCGCTGTCAGGGCCCAGGCGAGTCACCGGGTCGCCGCGGTCGTCCATCGCGTTTCCTCCATCGGGCGCTCGCGCCTGCCCGTCGTGCTCAGTATCCGTCAGTACCCCAGCTCAGGGTGGATCGGGTTCAGGAGTGGCTCCCCGGCCATATAGCGACGGACGTTCTCGACGATGAGCTCGTCCAGGAACTGCAGCGTCGCGCCGGATGCGTGCGGGGTGACGATGACGTTCGGTGCGTCCCACAGCGGGTCGTCCGCTGGCAACGGCTCCCGCTCGAAGACATCCAGCACGGCGCCCCCCAGCCGGCCGCCGCGGAGTGCGTCCAGCAGCGCCGCCGCGTCGACGAGGGCACCGCGCGAGACATTGATGAGCCACGCCTCCGACGACATCGCGGCCAGCACGCCCGCATCGATGATCCCGCGTGACGAATCCGTGAGCGGCATCGTCAGGACGACGATATCGGCCTCATGGACGGCGTCGGTCAACCCGTCCAACCCCACGATGCGCTCGGGGATCGTTCCGTCCGGGTCGCCGGTGCCCGGCACCCGAAAGGCCGGATCGTGGCGGATCTCCGGGCGCGGCTTGACCGCCAGGATCCGCAGGCCCAGCGCGGCAAGCTGGCGGGCGACCTCCCGGCCGATGGAGCCGTAGCCGACGATGACGGCGGTCTTGCCGCGAACGACGGTCGCGACCGGTGCCTCCTCGAACTGCGGCCAGCGATGCGTGGCCTGGTCGGCCGCCCAGGCTGCTCCGGGCTGGTGGATCCGCAGGACCATGCCGCTGACGTATTCGGCCATGGGGATCGCGTACACGCCCTTGGCGTTCGTCACCACCAGGCCCTTCCGCCACGGCGGATCGGCCGCGAGATGGTCGACACCGGCCGAGCCGACCTGCAGCCAACGCAACCCGGGCAGCCGGGCAAGGTCGGCCGGTGGACGCGATCCGACGATGACCTGGATCTCGGGATCCGTCAGGGCATCGATGTCGAAGTCGGTGTCGGCCGATACGTCCACGACATCGAGATCCGGCGACAGCGCCCGCAGCCGGTCGACGGTCTCGGGACGCAACGTGGTGGTGAGCAGCAGACGCATCCGCGCAACGATAGCGTGCCGTTCGGCCCGCCGACCGCCGACCACCTGCGCAACGCGCCCGATCACGAGCCGGCCAGGCCGGGCGCGACCGCGGCTGGCGGCCCGTCCTCGTCGTCCTCGACATGACTGAACCCGAGCCGATCGACGAACCGACCCAGGATGCCCGGCGCCCACCAGTTCCAGCGACCCATCAGCCGCATCGTGGCGGGCACCAGCAGGACG
>JANONZ010000228.1:0-7656 GCA_031421095.1 Thermomicrobiales bacterium | reverse complement strand
TAGATGCCGGCAAAGACGAGACTCTTGGCCTCCTGGTAGCCGGGCAGTGGCACGTCCGCCGGATTCGCGACAGTCGTCAGCGTGTCGCCGACCTGGGCATCGCGAACGCTCTTGAGGCCGGTCGCCACGTAGCCGACTTCGCCGGCGACCAGCTGCCGGGCCGGCACAAGCTGTGGCCGGAAGACGCCCAGCTCCAGGGGATCGGCCTGGGCGCCGCTGGCCATCAACAGGACGGGCTCGCCCATCCGGAGAGAGCCCTGAGCAAGCCGGACGTAGACGACCACGCCCTTGTAGGCGTCGTAGTGGCTGTCGAAGATGAGGGCCTTGAGCGGCATCGTCGGATCGCCCTTGGGGGCCGGGATGCGGGCCACGATGGCCTCCAGGATCTCCGGCACGCCAGTCCCGTCCTTGGCCGAGGCAAGGATGACCTCCTCGCGCGGGATGGCCAGGATGTTCTCGAGCTCGTCCATGATCGTCTCGGGGTCGGCCGACGGCAGATCGATCTTGTTGAGGACCGGGATGAGCGTGAGGCCTTCGCGCATGGCGAGGTGGACGTTGGCCAGCGTCTGCGCCTCGATGCCCTGGGTCGCATCGACGACGAGGATCGCCCCTTCGCAGGCCTGCAGGCTGTGGCTGACCTCATACGCGAAGTCGACGTGCCCGGGCGTGTCGATGAGGTTCAGCCCGTAGGTCAGGCCGTCCCTGGCCAGATACTCGAGGCGGACGGCGCGAGCCTTGATCGTGATGCCCTTCTCACGCTCCAGGTCCATCGAATCGAGCACCTGGCTGGTCATCTGCCGGGCGTCGATGGTGTGCGTCAGCTCCAGCAGCCGATCGGCAAGCGTGGACTTGCCGTGATCGATGTGCGCGATGATGGAGAAGTTGCGCAGGCGGTCCTGGGGGATGGTCACGGAGCGGCAGTGTACCCGGTCAGGCCGTCGCGGCGGTCAGTGCCGGATCGCCGCGCGAAGGGTCGCCGTTGACAAGTCAGCCGAGGCCCGTATATATATCGCGTGACGATATAGATCAGCCGGAGGTTGCGATGCGAACGGTCATCCAGGGCTGGAGCGAGGTCGGGTTTCTGGTGCGGCTCGGAATCGTGGTCCTGACCGGCGTGACCTGGGCCGTTTACTCGGTGCAGGCAATCCTCTTTCAGCCCGACTACTGGGACCCAGTCACGGCGGCCGACTTCTTCGCCGTGTATGCCTACAGCGCGGCGTGGCTGCTGACTGCGGCCTCGCTTCTGACGCTCCGCGAGGTGGCACGCCCGGAGCCCGCACTCTCCTCGGCTATCCTCGTGGTGACGGTCGCGTGTGCTGTCACAGGCATCGCGAACGGGTTAGAAGACGCGCTCGGGCTCAGGGGGTTCGGTCCTCTGTATGTCGTCGGAGTTCTGGTCGCGGGGCTCGGGATGTTCGCGATCGCAGCTATGTTCCGGGCGAGTGCCGCCCGGCGGCTGACGTTCGTGCCCGCGGTCGGCGGCGTCGCGATGGTCCTGGTGACCATCGGTGGCGGCGTGCTCGGCCTCGTGGCGTGGCTGGGCTTCGGCGTGATCCTCAGTCGCGAACGCTTGAGTGCCAGAGCAGCCCCATTCGCGACGTGACGCTCATCGACCGAGCTCGAGCGAACTCCTCCCAGGGCCCGCGCCTTCGGACGGACGGCCGATGATGGAGAAGTTGCGCAGGCGGTCATGACTAATCGGCACGGGCGGACCAAATTGCAGCGCCGGTCGTATGGGTGCATCTTGATCGTTTGTCGCGGAGGGCCAACATGGCGCATGGCGAAGCCACCATCCACATCGACCGTCCGCCAGAAGAGGTGTTCGGCTTCATTGCGGACGCGGCGAACAACCCGAAGTGGCGGAAGAATGTCGTGCGGACCGAGTGGCTCGACAACGGACCGATGCGTGTCGGGCGGCGCGGCCGCCAGACCGCCCGTCTCCTGGGGCGCGAATGGACGGTCGAGGCCGAGGTGGTCGAATGGGATCCGCCGCGAGTCGCCGCGTGGCGGACGATCCAGGGTCCGGTCTCGGTTCGGTCGTGGGTTCGCGTCGAGCGGGACGGAACCGGCTCGCTCGCGAGCGGCGGTGCCGAAGGTGGCTTCACGGGCCCGATCGGAGGATTACTCACTCGGCTCGCCGCTCCCAGGATGATCCGACAGGCCCAGGTCGATCTGCAGACACTGCGGGACCACCTCGAGTCGGTTGAGTCGCGGGCCTGAAGCCGAAGGCCGGCCGCGTGCAGCGAGGCCGGCGGTCGGATGATCGAGCCCTACAGAAGCGCAGGCGGTCCTGGGGGATCACCGAATCCTCGGGTGTTGGCGGGCATGATCGGGGGGCATGACGGGACCGGGCGGCGGTCCGTTGGGTGGGACGCGAGTGTAGCATCCGGCCCTCGCGATGCCGCCGATCGCGTCTCGATGCCGATCAGGCCGAGGCGGCGGCCAGGACGGTCACGCTGACCACGATGAGCACGACGCCGATCAGCTGGACGCGCCCCAGTCGCTCCCCGAACAGGAAGTAGGCGGCGACCGCGGCGATCACCGCGAACTGGCTACCCATGACCGCTGCGATGGCGATGCTCTCGCGGGAGCCCCAGGCGAACAGCATCGACCCGAGAATCTCAGCAGTCCCGGCGATGACGACGAGCGGAAGGGCGGTGCGGGTCAGCCGGAGCCGGCGCTGTAACAGGAGCGGGACGACCACGCCGAGGATGCCGACCAGGCGAGCGGTCAGGGCGACCCAGGCGACCGGCACCAACGCCGCGGACCGACCGCTGGCCACCAGCCCCACACCGAAGACGAGCGCGGCGGCGGCGGCCAGGAGGGCGGTCCGGCGCACATCGACCGACACTTCGGGGGTGGCCGCCTGGCTCATCGGCGCTGCGGCGGCGCGGTCGGTCGTCGGCGAGGCGACGGCAACCTCGGTCACTGCGGGGCCCTCGAGAGCGTCGGCGACAAGGTCGAAGTCGCCGGCCGGGACGTCGACGCGGCCGGATTCAAGGGTCGACAGGACCACGCCCAGCACGATGACCGCCAGCATGATCGCAGCGATCAACCCGAGCTTGTCCCCCAGCGCCACGGCGATCATCGCCGCGACCGCCCCCTCCGTGGCGAGGATCGGTGCGACGATGGAGACCTTGCCGATGCGCAGAGCGGCATAGGTCAGCTGCAGCCCGACCACGTAGCTGACGCCAGCCAGGAGCAGCAGCGCGGCGGTCGACGGTTCGATGCTGGCCGGCGCGGGGCTGAGGATGGCGAACGGCAGGCCGACCACGACCCCGACGATCATCACCCAGCCGAGGACGACCCGCGAGCCCAGCATCCGGCTGGAGCGCGACGAACAGAGGGTGGCCGTGGCCCACAGCGCAGCTGCACCGAGGCCGCCAAGGATGGCGATCACGGTTGGCAGTGTGGCGGTTCCACCCGCGCGACGTCGCCTGGGCTGTGGCCCGGACCTGTGCTACCATCCGCCTTCGCGCCCGGCGCTCGTTCTTCGCGCCCCGTGCCCATCGATCACCACTCACAGTTGAGGTTCGCCACTTGGCCAAGACGCCCCGTACCTGGACCGGCGCACGGACGCCGTCTGGTCTCAAGCGCGTCCGTCAGGCCCAGAGCCGCCACGAGGTCCTCCAGCCCCGTCGCAGCGCCGCGAAGACGTACGTCGCGAAGGCTCTGGCCGCTGCCGCGCAGCCCACCGACTCATCGATCGATCCGATCGCAGCTCTCGCTGAGGCGCTCAGCGCCCTCGATCGGGCCGCGAAGGCCGGTGCCATCCATGCGAATGCCGCTTCGCGTCGCAAGTCGCGCCTCACCCGCAAGGTGAATGCGGCGCTGGCGGGCGAGCAATCGCAGACGGGTGCCCGCGTCGTGAAGGCGACCGGCAAGGCCGCAGCCGCCAAGGCCGCCAAGGTCCGCATCGCCGCCGGCAAGGCTGGCAAGGCAAAGGGTGCCCAGACGGCTGCCGGAAAGGCCCGGGCTGCGCTCAGCAAGACGGCCCGTGCCGAGGCTGCTGCCGCCAAGGCTGCCGCAGCGGTGGCGAGCGCGTCCGCAGAGGCCAAGCCGACCAAGGCGACAGCAACAAAGGCGAGCCCCAAGAAGGCCAACGCCACGAAGAAGACCACGGCAGCCGCGAAGTCGGCTACCAAGTCTGCACCGAAGCCCGTTGCGAAGGCAACAGCCAAGGCTGTACCGAAGACTGCCGCGAAGGCCGCACCGAAGACGACGAAGGCCTCGACCAAGGAGTAGCCTCTCGCGGCTTTCGTACAACCTCGACGCCCCGGGTCCCCCGGGGCGTCTCGATTCGCCGAACCTAGGAAGCCGCGACCCCCGCCGGCACGACCGGCTTCGGGCGGAAGACGCCGTAGAGCGCGGCACCGCCAAGACCGCCGAGCGTCGTCAAGAGCAGGACGGTTCCCGCGCTCCCGAATTGCTCGTTCCAGTAGAAGCCCGTGAACAAGGTCGGATCCGTCACGCCGGCGACCGCGAGGTCCGGTCCGCGACCGGCCTGGAGGTAGCGCTCGTAGACGCAGTCGGCGCCGGCCGCACAGATGATCTGGCCGCCCTGCCCCGGATCGCGATAACCGTTGTCGGCATAGAAGAACAGGCCCTTCACGAGCAGCAGCAGGGCCGCGGCGGTCAAGCCGGTCACGACGCCTGCGAACAGGCCATTGGCGAGGATCCGGCTCCACGGCCCGGCCCTCCGGTTCGAGCGCTGGTTCGCGTAGTAGCCGATCAGCAGCCCGGATGGCACCGCCAGGACCCAGACGACCCACTCGATCGGGATGACCAACAGGAAGCTCACCGCGATGGTGACCGCCATGCCGATCCCGACATAGGCGGCGGTGATGGCGCCGCGATCCACGAACCGGCTCATGAGCCCGAGCCGACCCGCGCCGGCTCCGCGGCCGCCCCGACCTGCGCCGTCCCCGACAGCGCCTGCCGGCCCAGGTAGCGAGCTCCGTCACCCAGGTCACCCTCGATGCGCAGGAGCCGGTTGTACTTGGCGACCCGTTCAGAGCGCGACGGTGCACCGGTCTTGATCTGGCCAGTCCCCATGGCGACGACGAGGTCGGCGATCGTCGTGTCCTCCGTCTCACCGGAGCGGTGGCTGACCATCGCGGTCCAGCCGGCTCGTCGGGCAAGGTCGATCGCGTCGATCGTCTCCGACAGGGTGCCGATCTGGTTGAGCTTGATGAGAACGGCGTTCATGGCACCCTCGGCGATGCCACGGGCGATGAACGACGGGTTGGTCACGAGGATGTCGTCGCCGACGAGCTGGATCCTGGAGCCGAGTCGGGCAGTCAGCTCGCGCCAGCCGGCCCAGTCCTCCTCGCCGAGCCCATCCTCGATCGCGACGATCGGGTACGCCGCGACCCACCGTTCCCACAGGTCGATGAGCTCGCCCGAGTCGAGCGTCCGTCCCTCGCGCTCAAGCCGGTACTGGCCGGTGATGCCCTCGACCCCGGTCCCCTCGACGAGGATGGAGCTCGTCGCCGGGTCCAGCGCGAGCGCGACGTCCTCGCCGGGCCGGTAGCCGGCACGTTCGATGGCGCGCAGGATGACCTCGATGGCGGCCTCGTTCGTCGGCAGCGACGGCGCGAAACCACCCTCGTCGCCCTGGCCCGTGGCATGACCGCCGTCATGGAGGATGTCGCGCAGGGCCGCGAAGATCTCAGCGCCAGCCCGCAGGGCTTCGCCGTACGTCGCCACGCCGACCGGCGCCACCATGAACTCCTGAAAGTCGGTCGAATCCGCGGCGTGCTTCCCGCCGTTGAGGATGTTGAAGAACGGGACGGGCAGGATCCGTGCTCCGACCCCACCGAGATACCGGTACAGCGGCAGGTCGTGGGAGGCGGCCGCTGCGTGCGCGCAGGCGAGCGACACCCCGAGGATGGCATTCGCCCCGAGCTTGCTCTTGTTCGACGTGCCGTCCAGCTCGCACAGCAACAGATCGATGCCGGCCTGGTCCGACGCATCCAGCCCGTACATCGCGGGCGCGATCGCATCGGTCACGTTGGCCACGGCCCGCAGTACGCCCTTGCCGCCGTATCTGGCCTTGTCGCCGTCGCGCAGCTCGACCGCCTCGTGGACGCCCGTCGAGGCGCCGGACGGCACGGCTGCCCGCCCGACCGACCCGTCGGCCAGGACGACGTCCACTTCGACCGTGGGGTTGCCGCGCGAATCGAGGATCTCGCGAGCGTCGATGCTCTCGATGACGGTATTCATGCGTGGGCCCCGACGCCGCTGGGGCGATCCTGCAGGACGGTCACGCCGGGCAATTCGCGACCCTCGAGGAATTCCAGGGATGCACCGCCACCCGTGGAGATGTGCGTCATCCGCTCGGCCAGCCCCTGCTGGGTCACGGCGGCGACCGAGTCACCGCCACCCACGACGACCGTGGCACCCGCGTCGGCCCGTTCCGCGAGCGCCCTCGCGACGGCTTTCGTCCCATGGGCGAAGGATGGGATCTCGAAGACGCCCAGCGGCCCGTTCCAGAAGACGGTCTGGACATCGGCCAGGGCATCGATGATCAGGTCCTGGCTGGCCTTGCCGAGGTCGACGATGTGCCATGAGGCCGGGATCTTTTCGGACGGGATGGTCTTGTACTCCGTCCCTCGGGTGACCTCCTTGGCGATGATGACGTCGACCGGCAGGATGACGCGAACGCCATTCGCCTCGGCGGCGGCCAGGATGCGACGGGCGTCATCCACGCGGTCAGGCTCCGCGAGGCTCTTGCCGATGGGCTTGCCCTGGGCGAGGAGGAACGTGTTGGCCATGCCCCCTCCCAGGATGAGCATGTCCACCATCGTGAGCAGATGGTCGATGACCCCGATCTTGTCGGACACCTTGGCACCGCCCAGGATCGCCGCGAAGGGCCGCGCGGGCGCCTCCAGCAGCTTCGAGAGCATCTCGACTTCGCGTTCCATGAGCAGCCCCGCGTAGGCCGGCAGCAGCTTGGCGATCCCGACGGTCGAGGCGTGGGCCCGGTGGGCGGTCCCGAACGCGTCGTTGACGTAGATGTCGGCATATGACGCGAGCGTCGCCGCAAAGGCCGGGTCGTTCTTCTCCTCCGCGGCATGGAACCGGAGATTCTCGAGCAGGAGGACCTCGCCCGGTCGCAGCCGCTTGAGCGCGTCCTCCGTGCCGATCCCGAGCGCATCGCCCGTGACCGGCACGTGGCGGCGCAGGAGCTGGGTCAGGCGCTCGCCCACCGGGCGCAGGCGCAGGCCGTCCTGGACCTTCCCGTCGGGCCGTCCCAGGTGACTGGCCAGGACGACCCGGGCACCGCCCTGCAGGAGCGCCATGATGGTCGGGATCGCTGCCCGGATGCGGGAGTCGTCGGTGATCTTGCCGTCGGCCAACGGGACATTGAAGTCGACGCGAACGAAGACCCGTTTGCCTGTGACGTCGACGTCGCGGATCGTCAGCTTGTCCATCGCTGGATCAGGCCGCGACGGGCAGGCGAGCGGCCACGAACGCGACGAGGTCTGCGACGCGACAGCTGTAGCCCCATTCGTTGTCGTACCAGGCGATGACCTTGACCATCGTCCCGTCGAGGACCATCGTGCACGCCGCGTCGATGATGGAGCTGCGGCTGTCGCCCTTGAAGTCCATCGAGACGAGCGGCTCGTCCGACACCCCGAGGATGCCCTTGAG
>JANONZ010000227.1:0-3834 GCA_031421095.1 Thermomicrobiales bacterium | reverse complement strand
CTGGTGGCGCAGCTGGAGACTGGCTTGATCGCACAGGGCCACGGTGACGACGACGTGTCCGCCGTGGCCCGTGCGATCCGGGTGTTGTCCGCCCTCGACGCCTGAGCTCAGGCACAACCCGCGGCGACCTCACGCATCAGGGTCCTGGCCAGCGGATCTGCCACCCGCGATGACGCTCCCAGCATCAGATCCAGGGAAGGCGCAGCGACAGCCGGCGAGCGAGGCTCAGAAAGTGTGTTGGCGGCTCGCCCACACGTGGTCGGGCGGCCGGCCCGCGCCGGTCGCCGGTAGCGAACGCCCTTCCGCCGGCTGCAACTTGGGATCTGCTGGTGCCAGAAGAGTCCCGCTCGGCAAGCTACCTCTAGAGGCGACCGCGGCCCAGACCCCGCGGCCAGACCCCCCGGCCCAGAACCCGCGGCCCTGGCCGTCGGCCTCAGTCGAGGCCGACCAGCAGCATCGGATCGCCCAGCTTCCCGTCATAGCGGGGCCGGAAGCGGGTGACGTTGTACATCGCGGGCACGTCTACCTTGCGCGGCCCGAGTGCCGGATCGGGCAGCTCCGTGTGGGCGTATTTGCCGTCCTGGATGGCCACCATCCGTCCGGTGATCCCGCCCTGCACCAGGTCCATCGCGACGTTCGCGAAGGTCGTTGCCACGAGCGAGTCGATCGAGTCGGGTTCGCCGCTGCGCAGGTCATATGTCAGCTCGGAGGCCAGCGTCTCGATGCCGGTCCGGTCGCGGATCTCGGCCGCCAGTGACTCGCCGATGTTGGCCTTGTGGCGATGGCCAAAGGCATCGGCGCCCCCGACATCGGTCAGCTGGGCGCCCTTCCAGATCGCCCCCTCGGCCGTGATCACGAAGGCGTAGTGGCTCGGGTTCGCTGCGTGGTCGGCGGCCAGCAGCTGCGCCAGTGCATCCAGATCGTACGGTGCCTCGGGGATGACGCAGCGAGCGGACGTGACGTACGCGGTG
This sequence comes from Thermomicrobiales bacterium, assembly GCA_031421095.1. Lineage (GTDB taxonomy): Bacteria > Chloroflexota > Limnocylindria > Limnocylindrales > CSP1-4 > SPCO01. The sequence continues at coordinate 2,863 of JANONZ010000227.1, read as the reverse complement.
TAGAGCGCAGAGAAGCCGGCGTCGCGGCCAAAGATCCGGAAGACCCCGATCCGCTCGTGGCTGCCGAGGGTCGTGCGCTGCCGGTTGATCGCCTCCTTGGCCCGGGTGATCGCTGTGGAGAAGCCGATGCAGTACTCGGTGCCCTGCACGTCGTTGTCCATCGTCTTCGGGATCGCCACGAGTGGGACGCCGGCGTTGACCAGGACCTGCGAGTAGGACAGCGTGTCGTCGCCCCCGATGGTGATCAGGACATCCACGCCGAGCGCGCCGAGGTTGTCGAGGACCAGCGGCGTCAGGTCGTAGAGCCCATCACCGACGATGTAGCGGGCACGGGTCGACTCGTCCATCCAGTCCGGCAGACCCTCCTCGCGCATCTTGCGCGGGTTCGTTCGCGATGTATGGAGGATGGTCCCGCCGGTCCGCTCGATGGTGCGGGTGTTGGCCCGATCCAGTGGCCGCAGGTACTCGCTGTCGGATCCGGGCCGGACATGGGTCAGGCCCTCCCAGCCGCGCCGGATACCAAGCGCGCTGTAGCCGGCCTCGGTCGCGCGGTAGACCACGCTCTTGATGACGGCGTTGAGGCCCGGGACGTCGCCGCCGCCTGTCAGGATCGCGATTCGCTTGCGGGTACTCATGGCGGACCCATGCTACCGCCCCACCGCTCGTGGTCGGACCCTCTGCTAGCATCCCTGCATGAACTACGAGCTGTTCATGGGGGAAGCGCTTGAGGAGGCCAAGCTCGCTCTCGCCCGCGGTGAGCGGCCAATCGCTGCCGTGGCCGTGGTTGACGAGGCCATGGTCGTGCGAGCCCACGACCGAGTCCAGGAGACGAACGACCCGACCGCGCACGCCGTCGTCGTCGCCCTTCGCGAGACCGCCCGCAAGCTCGGGGTCGTGCGCCTGGCCGACGCCACGATCTTCGCGACCCAGGAGCCATGCCCGATGTGTGTCGGGGCGCTCCTCGAGAGCGATGTCAAGGCGCTCGTCTTCGGTGTCCCGAATCTCCATGACGGGGCGGCCGGGTCGGTCCTCCAGCTAGCTCAGCATCCCTCATTGTCGCGCCGGATCAAGGTCGTCAGCGGTATCCGCCGTGAGGAGGCCGAGGCCCTCTTCGCACCCATCGCGACGAGCTGACCCACGGCCCGTCCGTCGCCGGATCCGGCGGCCGACGTGGGGTTTGGTATCCTCTCCCGCGGAGAGGTGTCCGAGTGGTTGATGGTGCCGCTCTCGAAAAGCGGTGTGCGAAAGCACCGCGGGTTCGAATCCCGCCCTCTCCGCCACCTTCGACTCAACCCGGACCGGCCGGTCTCCCACCGGCCGGTCCCGTTTCATCGGGGGAGAGGTCGCCTAGTGGACTATGGCGCCGCACTGGAAATGCGGTTTGGGGCAACCCATCGCGGGTTCGAATCCCGCCCTCTCCGCCACACCCGCGCTGCTCCTCGTATCGAACGGCTCGCGCAGCACCGATGAGCCTCGCCGTGGAAACCGGGTATCCTTCCCGGGCCGTGCTAGGCGGGGAACTAGCGGTGCCCTGTACCTGCAATCCGCTCCAGCAGGGCTGAATCCCCTCCCGAGGTCTCCGCTCTCGAACGCTGCCCGACGAAGCGACGTTGAGGACCGGGTCCCGCGCAGCGGCGAACCGCGAACCGTGTCAGGTCCGGAAGGAAGCAGCACTAAGCGATCATCGTCGGGTGCCGTGGAACGGCCTGGTCCGAGTCGCTCGTCACGGTGGGCACGGGAGCGTCCAGATCGACGGAGGGTGCACGGCATATCGTTCCGCCTGTCCGCCCTCGACCGGAGGAGGTCGTGATCTCGACCGTGCCGCACCTGGCCCTGTACCGTCGCTGGCGCGCCCAGACGTTCGCCGAGATCGTCGGCCAGGAAGCGGTGGTCGAGACCCTGCGCAACGCCGTCCGCACGGAGCGCGTCGCGCACGCCGTCCTCTTCGTAGGGCCGCGCGGGACGGGCAAGACCTCGCTCGCCAGGATCCTGGCCAAGGCCGTCAACTGCACAGACCTGCACGACGGTGATGCCTGTGATGCCTGCACCTCATGCATTTCGATCCGCGAGGGGACGACCCTCGACGTGATCGAGATCGACGCAGCCAGCAACCGCGGCATCGACGAGGTCCGAAGCCTGCGCGAGCGCCTGTCCTACCCGCCTGGGCAGCTCCGAAGGAAGGTCTACATCCTCGATGAGGCGCACCAGATCACGAAGGACGCCTGGAATGCCCTCCTCAAGTCGCTCGAGGAGCCACCCGACTTCGTCATCTTCATGTTCGCTTCCACTGAGCCGTCGAAGTTCCCGCCGGCGATCCTGTCGCGCCTCCAGCGCTTCGACGTCCGGCGCCTGACGGTCGCCGAGATCGAGGGCAAGCTGGACCGCATCCTCGCCGCCGATGGCCGGGTTGCGGAGCCCGCTGCCGTGCGCCTCATCGCCCGGCTGGCTGCGGGCGGCATGCGCGACGCGGAGTCCATGCTCGATCAACTGCTGTCGGCTGCACCGGAGCGGATCGACGAGGCCCACGTCCGCGATCTCCTCGGCCTGGCTGACGCGGAGGTCGTCGAGGCCTTCGTCGACCATCTGATTCGTGGCGAAGGTGCGGCCGGTGTTGCCCTGCTCGACGCCCTGGAGGAACGCGGGCGCGACATCCGCGCACTGCTAGATCAGGCGGTCGACACGATCCGCGCTGGACTTGTCGCCGGCCTGTCCGATCCGGCCGGGGCGCGTCACGACTCCGCATCGCTCGCGGCCGCGGGGCGTCGTCTGGCCGCCATCGACCCGAACCGGGCCGGGATCGGTGGTCTCCGTTTTCAGCTGGAACTCGCCATCTTTGCAGCCGAGGCCGCCCGGCCCGCCGCCG